>QKJH01000201.1 GCA_003250865.1 Alphaproteobacteria bacterium
GATGTCAAAGATGTTCTTTTGTTGGATGTAACACCGCTGTCCTTGGGTATTGAAACGCTTGGCGGTGTGTTTACACGTCTGATTGATCGTAACACAACCATTCCGACCAAGAAATCACAAGTGTTCTCGACCGCCGAAGATAACCAGACGGCCGTGACTATCCGCGTTTTCCAAGGTGAGCGTGAAATTGCTGCCCACAACAAACCGCTGGGTCAGTTCGACTTGGTTGGTATTGCTCCGGCTCCGCGCGGTATGCCGCAAATCGAGGTAACGTTCGACATCGATGCCAACGGTATCGTGCATGTAACAGCCAAGGATAAGGCAACCGGCAAGGAGCAACAAATCCGTATTCAGGCTTCGGGTGGTTTGTCCGACGAAGAGGTCGAACAAATGGTCAAGGATGCCGAAGCCAATGCCGAAGAAGATAAAAAACGCCGGGAATTAATTGATGCGAAAAATAACGGTGAAGGACTTGTTCACGCCACCGAAAAAAGCATTAAAGATTTGGGCGACAAGGCACCCGAAGACGACAAAAAATCTTGTGAAGAAGCCATTGCCGAACTGAAGAAAGCTTTGGAGGGCGAAGATTTGGATGACATCAAATCCAAAACAGAAGCTTTACAGGAAAAAGCCATGAAAATCGGTGAACATCTGTACCGCCAACAGCAGGAAGCCGGTGAAAGTGCCTCTGCCGAGGCTGCCAATGACAGCAGCTCGGACGACGGTGTTCAAGATGCTGAAGTGGTTGACGGTGATTACAAGGATGTGTCTTAAGCACATCGGATAATAGGTGAGGGAGAAATCATTCTCCCTCTTCTTTCATTCATTTCGGAATAGAGCATGGCAAAAGATTATTACGAAACACTCGGCGTTTCCAAAAGCGCATCACCGGAGGAGCTGAAAAAAGCCTACCGTAAACTGGCGATGCAGTATCACCCCGACCGCAATAAAGGGGATAAAGGTGCCGAAGCCAAATTCAAGGAAATCAACGAAGCCTATGACGTTCTAAAAGACGATCAGAAAAAGGCCGCCTATGATCGGTTTGGCCATGATGCCTTTAAACAGGGTGGTATGGGCGGTGCCGGTGGTGGCGCGGGCGGTTTCCACGGTTTTTCGGGTGGCGGATTTGATGCCGGCGGCTTTTCCGACATATTCGAAGAAATGTTCGGCGACTTTATGGGCGGCGGACGACGTAGCACCGGTGGTCAGGCGCGCGCAGGTGCCGGTCAACGCGGTGCTGATTTACGCTATGATTTGGATGTAACTTTAGAAGAAGCCTTTAAGGGTGCGGAAAAGACTGTATCGCTTGCCTCGATGGTTGAATGTGACAATTGCGGCGGTTCGGGAGCTGAAAAAGGGTCGAGCGCCGAAACCTGTGACACGTGCCGTGGTGCAGGGAAAGTTCGTGTTCAACAGGGATTTTTCATGATTGAACGCACCTGTCCGGCTTGCGGTGGTGCGGGTAAATCCATTAAACATCCGTGTCATTCTTGCGGCGGCCAAGGGCGTAAACGCAAAGAGCGTAAGCTCTCGGTCACCATCCCTAAGGGAGTCGAAGATGGTGTCCGTATCCGTTTAACAGGCGAAGGCGAAGCCGGTATGCGTGGCGGCGGTAATGGTGATTTGTATGTCTTTGTTGGCGTGAAATCGCACCGTTTCTTCCGCCGTGAAGGGGCAAATCTGCATTGCCGTGTGCCGATACCGATGGTGACTGCGGCGTTGGGTGGAACGGCTTCGGTGCCGTTGATTGACGGGTCAAAAACCAAAATCAATATTCCGGCCGGAACGCAAAGCGGTCAGCAATTCCGTTTGCGCAGCAAAGGTATGCCGGTCATGCGCTCGACCTCTACGGGCGATTTGTTTATCGAAGTATCGGTTGAAACGCCCGTCAATCTGTCGAAAAAACAGAAAGATTTGTTACAAGAATTTGCCGGCGACAAGCCTGAGAAAAACTCCCCCGAAGCCAGCGGCTTTTTCAATAAGATAAAAGACCTGTGGGACGATTTGAAAGACTGATAAAAAAAAGAGGCTAACCGGCCTCTTTTTTTACAGCAATGTCAAAATAGCCATAATAATAGAACAGGCGACAACCCCAAGACCCGATAGGATGTCGCTTTCATCCTTAAATCGGATAAGCCTGTTGTAAACGACAATCCACACCGGGGCGAGCATGACAATGGTTACGGCAAAGGCGGGGTTACTGGCAAGCGTAATCGCATAGTTGCGGCATACCATTGTGCCGAGCCATGTCAGGGCGATGCCGATACTGATAATACCTGTTTTCTGATTGAGAACATCGGCCTTGGTAATGTGTTTGCGTTTAATCCAGCGCGGCAGGAAAAACACGGCCATGACCACAATCATGATGGATTGGATAAAGATGTAATACCACACGCCTTGATGGTAGTCGGAATGGCTCATGGCAATTTTATTCAGAATATCTACAACGCCATAAGCTGCAATGACAGGGGTGAATTTGCGCACGATGTCCTTGGATACATCGCATTGTTTCAATCGCATGCCAAAATATAGGCTGCCCAGAAAGCTGGCTATGATGCCAATACCGATATAAGGATTGTCAAAATAACTGACAAAGGTCATCGGAGTTAAAATGGCCCAGCCGACAAAGGTTACCAGACGCGTTAGCGGCATCAATCGGGATACGGTGCCGCTGTTATAGGTGGCAATAATGTCCAGCAGCTTGCGGTCGGCATAGAATACCAGAATGGATGAAACCAGCATAACGCCATAAAAAAGGGGTTCACGCGGCCACGCAATGGACTGGACAATCGGCAGGCACAAAAGGACAAGAAGGGCGCGGGAAAGCAAGACCAATAAGCGACCCGATAGCTGGGCGTGCTGGTTCAAAATAAGGGAGAGGGCTGAAATGATGCTGCCTGCAAAGGCAAAAACCGGCCAGAAATTATCCATGATTGAAATACTCCGCTAAACTATAGCTCTTTGTTATCATGGACGGACGGTTTTTAAAACCCCTTCAATGTCCAGATGCTGTTTTTTTACGGCCAGACCGCCGCCATAGCCGCCGATTTTATTGCCGCCGGCCAGAACCCGATGACAGGGAATAAGCAGCGAGATAGGATTTTTATTCATAGCCGTGCCGACCGCGCGTGACGCGCCGGGATAACCCGCCTTGGCCGCAAGCTGTCCGTATGTAATCGTCTCTCCCCACTTAACCTTGGCCAAGGCCTTCCATACATCGGTTTGAAATTGGGTGCCGATAAGTAAAATAGGCGTCTCTACCACATGTTTGTTAAAAAATGTATCCATGATATCCTGCGCCCACGAGGTGATATTCTGTTCATGACCTCCCGATTCAATACCGATAATCTGATTTTGCCACCTCAATAGGGTAACAATTCCTTTTGGTGTCTGGGCACAACCACTTTCTATGGTGCTCATATCCTGTTTTTGAGCTTCGTGTCTTGTCAGAGTTTTTATTTTCATGGTATCTCTAATCCATTGTTGTTTATTCGATTATAAAAGAAGAACCCATGGATAAAAATAGAATTTCTGAAATTTTTTCAATATTGCGTGACTTTGATCCTGAACCAACTTCGGAATTGAACTATACGAACCCGTACACGTTGTTGGTGGCTGTGGC
>QKJH01000140.1 GCA_003250865.1 Alphaproteobacteria bacterium
GCTGGAACGCGTTCGTCCTGAGCTGCTTAACCATATATACAGCTTGACCGTTCATAGATACAGCCATTCAAGTACTCGAGCTGACAATATGTATATCGGTCAGGTTCATGATGCGGCATTGTTAAGAAATGATAATCCTAGACAGTATGATTTGATTTATGAGCAGGCCTTACAGCGTGCAAATGGCGAAGAACGCCTTTTAACGGACAAATACTGCCAATGTGCCAATGGAGGGATGGTATTACTGAAGGACAATGAAAAAGTTTATGATAGGATATGGCAATGTATCTGGCCACACCATGAGCAGGGCAGTTTATTGTATAAATCATCATCATCTGTACAAGAAGATGCGAGTTTCCAGATTTTTGGTATTCCTGAACGGCTTTACGAATTTGTAATCAGTCAGTCAGATAACACAACAAAGAAGAAAGAATGCTTTTTTCACAACTTTTATAGCATTATTAATCCGGAGACAGATTACAAAGAAACAGCTATTATACGATACTTAGAGGGTATGTGGGATAATGAAACAGACCTTTTTCGTACACGCCGACGCGAAAAATTTTTGGCGCTTGGTAAACGTGTAACAACTTTAGCAGCACTAAAAGAAGAAAATGCTGCGGTGTATGCCGATCTTTTGATTGCCATGGAAAATAATAAGGCCGATATAGAAGCATCGAAAATGCACTATATCGTCGAGCATTATAATGGCCTTTATGCTTTTTTGCCAAAAGACACGGCAGTAATGGATAATTCGTTTAATGTAATTTTTCCAGAAGATGAAGTTAAAAAAGACAAGCGCTTTAAAATGCATCACTTTAAGGCATTGAAAAAAACAAACGCAGCCCAAATAACAAGTCTCAATGAGAATTTTTGGAAAAACCGCCCTTACTGCACAGCGCCTCTATTTAATTTTTAGAGTGCTTCATCTCTTCATACGCCAGCAGGGCCTCTTTACGCGCCTTGTCGCTATCGACAATCGGATAGGGGTAATCCTCGCCCAAATCGATTAAAGCCTGCTCTAAAACGTCGCGAGGCGCTTCCCATGGTGCGTGAATGTATTTATTCGACAGTTTTTTCAATTCCGGCACCCATTGTTTGATGTATGTGCCCTGTACGTCAAACTTCTGGCTTTGCAAAACGGGATTGAAAATGCGAAAATAGGGGGCTGCATCGGCGCCACAGCCGGCTATCCACTGCCAACCGCCTACATTGTTGGCTAAATTGGCATCAACCAGCGTATCCCAGAACCAGGCTTCGCCCTCGTGCCAATCAAAACGCAGATGTTTGACAAAAAAAGACGAAACAATCATACGTACACGATTATGCATCCATCCTGTTTGCCACAATTGGCGCAATCCGGCATCAATAATCGGATATCCTGTATTGCCTGTTTTCCAGGCCTTTAAAAGAGTGCCGTCAATCTCTTTCCACTCAAACTTTTTAAATGTCTTGTTCATCGGCTCCGTTTGCAGATGAGGGTTGTGATAGAGAAGATGGCCATAAAATTCACGCCACATCAATTGCCGGATGTAGGATTGAACCTCTTCCTCATGCTCGATAGTGGGGCATCTTGGCAGCTGTACGTTTGTCTTGTGCCAAAGTGTACGTATGCTGATTTCACCGAAATGAAGATGTGGAGAGAGCTGGGAGGAGGCATCAAGACAGGGAAAATCACGTTGTCGATTATAAGAAAAAACACCTTGTTCACAGAAGCTGTCAGCTTTGATAAGGGCAGTATTCTCTCCCGGTGTCCACATCGTGCTAAACGGTGCCGCCCAGTCGGGATTACGCGGTACAAGTCGTAAATCATCAATAGAGCATGCGCCGTCGGATACTGTTTTAGAAGCTTTCTTCTTGTTCGGTGCCGGAATAGGTGCCGGGGGAGAACCTATAAGCTGGCATGCACGGTAAAACGCTCCGAATACTTGATAATAATGGCTATTCTGCGGATGTACGCTATCTGGGCAATAGAGAAACTGGTCAAAGAATACCGTTTCCTGACAATTCAAATCGTGCAATAGGTTGGAAATTTGAGAGCGGCAAAAGGGATTGTGCTTGTCTGTTGAAAAATTATAGACAAGCGCCTCAGCTTTTGTCTTTTCAACAATGTGTCTTAGAACGGCGGCAGTCTGCCCCTGAAATATCGATAAGGAGAGCCCAAGTGTAGCCAACGATTTCTCAAGAGACTTTAATGAATGATGCAGCCACCAGCACGAAGCAGCCCCCGTTGCGCGAAAAAATTTTTCACTTTGGTCGTGGATATAAACGGGAATAATAATGTCAAAATTATCAACGGCATGTGTCAGGGCGCTGTTGTCGCGGACACGCAAGTCATGGTTAAACCAGACAATTACAATTTTCTTTTTATCAAACATGAAAATCTATTTTAATTTATGAGTTTGTTTTGCTAATCTACCAAGCTGACGATTGCGCGGTAACGACCTTCATCGATTCTAATTTATCTTACAAAAGGAAAAAAATAATGAAAAAAACATCTCTTATCATCGCTTTATTATTGGGAATGACGGCTTGTGGTCCTTCGGATGAAGCAAGCAAAACCGCTTCGACTGAAACCGACATGGTTCCGGCGGCCTCCGCTTTGGTTGAAGAAGCCGGTGAAGCCGTTGATGCAGTTGTCAATGAAACCCAAGAAATGGTTGAAGAAGCCAAAGATATGGCCGAAGAAGGCATGGCTGAAATCCAGGAAAACATGGACGAGGCAAAGGAAGAAGTAAACGGCATGATTGATGGTGACATTGATACAGCTGCTGAAAAAGAAGCTCTTTTGGATGACGCTGCTGTCAAAGCGGAACAAATGCAGGAAGACATGATGGGTGAAGCTGAAGAAATGCCGGCTGAATCGGAAGAAGAAATTCAAGAATAATTTCGGATACATCTTTTAATATATTGTATTTTAAGAAGAATAAAAAATGCGGCGTGGGCTTTTTCTCACGCCGTTTTTATTATACACTCCATCCATTGTGATTAATTTACTCTCAAAGAGGAATCATCTACATGACAACACAAAAAGTAAGAAAGGCCGTATTTCCAGTGGCCGGTCTGGGGACGCGTTTGCTTCCCGCAACCAAATCCATGCCAAAAGAAATGCTCACGCTGGTGGATAGACCGCTTATCCAGCATGTTGTGGAGGAGGCCAAAGAAGCCGGTATTGAACAGTTCATTTTTGTTACTTCGTCCGGTAAAACCATGATTGAAGAGCATTTTGATCGTCAGCACCATTTGATTCATACGTTGGAACGTCGCGGCAAAAACGATTTATTGGAGATTGTTCTGGGCTCAGAAATACCGACAGGTCATCTTCATACGACGCGCCAGCATACGCCGTTGGGGTTGGGACATGCTGTATGGTGTGCCAAAGAACTTATCGGTAACGAGCCCTTTGCTGTTATCTTGCCGGATGAAATGGTTCTGTCCAAACCGGGATGTTTGAAGCAACTGATGAATGTTTATAATGAAAAAGGCGGCAATGTTTTGGCTATGATGAATGTACCCAAAGAAAAAGTTAGCCGCTATGGTATCTTGGATATTGACCCGCTTGAAGGACGGTTGGCAAAAATCAACGCCATGGTTGAGAAACCTGAACCCGAAGATGCTCCTTCGACGTATTCTATTACAGGAAGGTATATACTACAGCCTGAAATTTTTGAAATCTTAGAGAATTTAGAAGGCGGTGCAAATGGTGAAATACAGCTGACAGATGGTATGGCTGAGTTATTGAAAGAACAGTCTTTCTATGGCTGCTTATTTCAGGGAAAACGCTATGACTGCGGTAACAAATTCGGTTTTATCGAGGCCAACCTTGCTTTCTCACTGGCACGTGATGATATGCATGACGAGGTTTATGCTATGCTCAAAAGCTTTGTCAAAACCGATGTCCTGCTGTCCTAAATAAAGCACTATATTTAAGACAAAAGTAAAGCCCCGGATACGTTCGGGGCTTTGTTTTTTCGATAGGAAAAAATCGAAACTAGCGTTGGCATGGGAAAGCTGTGGCCAATGATTTGGCGACCACTTCCTTGGCCGGCAGGGTAACGTCCTGAGGATGATCTTTCAAATAAGCCACAACATTGTCAATCAGCTGTTGGCTTTTAATGGCGCTGGAAAAACAGGCGCTGTAACCGTAAAGCTCGTATTGCAAGAGAATGTCGGCAACCGACGTGATGTAACCGGCGCAGTAACCATAGTCGGTATCATAGCGGCTGGTGCAAAATTGTTCCAAAACGGCGGCCGTATCGTAGTAGGCAATGTCCTGTGCCTTGGATTCGGACACGTTTGTAAAGGCCATAGCCGATACAGCGGTTAAAGCGGCAATAAGAAAGCGGAATGTTTTCATTGTGGAATTCTCCTATCAGGCAATAAAGAGGGCTTATGCACCAAAGTAACGCATAAATTTGTCCTTGGAAAGAGGAAAAATAGACTTTTACACGCTTGGTGGAACGATATTTTTCTTTTTAGCATGAGAGCGGGTTAAAAACAGCCCCGACAAAATGATAATCACGGCACCAACAAGCATATTGGGTGAAGGCAGGTCCGCAAATAACAGCCATCCGATAAACAAAGCCCATACAAGTTGTGTATAGCCAATCGGGGCAATCAGAACAACACGAGCTGTAGCATAGGCGCGTGCTATCACAATAAACCCACACGCCAGAAATGTGCCGCCCGCAATGAAAATAATCCAGTCTTGCAATGCGGTCACGGGGATATAGCTTCCTCCCATCGCCACAAGCACAGGGTAAGCGATGACGGTGCTGAACAAGGTTGGAACAAAACAAACAGTAAAGGGGGGATCCTTGTCGCCCATCCGTCGGGCGACATTGTTCATTGTTGCTATAATTGTCGCTCCAATCAGGGCGGCTATATGGCCTGTACCGATAATGCCAAAGCTTGGCGGAAAGGCAATAATCACACCGCTGAAACCGGCAGTGATAAGCAACCATTCTCTGGATTTAATGGTGTCTTTAAGAAAAACCATTGAAATCAAGGTTGCCCAGATAGGGCCGGTAAATAACAGGGTATAAGCCTCGGCCAGCGGTATTTGGCTAAACGCATAGACGTTTAGGTAGCCGATAAGACATATACACGCGGTACGCAGCGCAAGCAGTCTCGGATAATGGGGACGAAATGCTTGTCGTAAACGCTTCTTGTCTGTGAAAAAAGCAAACAGCATCATAGCTATTACGGCAAAAAGACCATCATATAGGATAACCTGATATACCGAATAGGTCTGACACATCCATTTTGCTGCGGCATCGGACAGCGCAAAGCAAGTGACACCCAATAAAGCCAGTGATATACCCAAACGCGGATTGTTTTGCATGGTGGTGCTTTTCCTATAAAGTATCAGGCAATAAAACAGAATGAACAACCGGAGCAATATCAACGGGATTTTCACCGATAGCAATGCAGGATAGAAGTGTGGTATTTATGGCCTGCCAATCTTCGTCATTTTTAGCATGCAAGGTTAATAACGGGTCACTTTTTTTGACCGCTGTACCAAGGGGAAGGATATGGCTTATTCCTACCGCATAATCAATTTCGTCTTCACTGCGGATGCGTCCTCCGCCCAGCTCGATAACGGCCAGACCGATATCCCGTGTTTTCATGCCAGTGATAAAGCCATCCGCTGGTGCCAAAACAGGTTTGATAATTGCCGCTTTGGGTAAATAGGTGTCATAGTTATCCATGATATCGCCGGGGCCGCCAAGTGCTTTGACCATGGTCGCGAACTTTTCGGCTGCTTTGCCGTTATCTAGGGTGATTCGAACGGTTTTTTCTGCTTCGGCAGGGGATAAATTAGGATTGCTGAGGAGTAGCATATGGCTACAAAGTGCTATGGTGATCTCCAATAGGCGGGAATCGCGATATGTTCCTGTCAAAAACTCAATAGATTCGCGTACTTCGACAGCATTACCTGCACTGTGACCCAAAACTTGGTTCATGTCGGTAATGACGGCAGTGGTTGGTAAGCCGCCATTATTGGCCACCTTGCCGATGGCTTTGGCGAGTTCAATGGCTTCGTCCACCGTTTGCATGAAAGCGCCATTGCCCCATTTGACATCCATGACCAGCCCCGTCAATCCGGCGGCCATTTTTTTGGATAGGATAGACGGTGTAATTAAATCTTTTGTTGAAACGGTAGCGGTTACATCGCGTACAGCATAAATACGCTTATCCGCTGGGGCAATATCTCCCGTCTGACCGATAATCGCACAGCCGACCTGTTTGACAATGGCTTTAAAATCACTGAGCGACGGTTGTACGTTATAGCCAGGAATGGCGGTCATTTTATCGAGCGTACCGCCTGTATGTCCCAGCCCCCGACCGGAAATCATCGGCACGTACACCTCGCAAGCTGCCAGTATCGGGGCGAGTATCAGGCTGACTTTGTCGCCTACCCCTCCGGTTGAGTGTTTGTCGATTACAGGGGCATTGATGCCTTCTTCTTGCCAATTGATGACTTGACCGGAATGCGCCATGGCTTGGGTGAGCAAGACGCATTCATCTAAATTAAAACGGTTTAGAAATACGGCCATACAAAAAGCGGCAATTTGGCTATCCGAAACATGTCCGGAAACAATACCGGAAACAAAAGAATTAATGTCGCTTTGGCTTAGCTCTTGGCCATCGCGCTTTTTTCGGATGATTTCTCGTGATAAAGAGGCAAGCATATCGGGCTATTCCTTTTTCAAAATACTGCTATGATAATCTTGAAATTAGGCAAAAAAAGTAAAGATTATATGTTGTAGTGATAAAATAATTTGAGCTTTGTGTTGAAAGGAAAAAAATAGATGCCTCTACCGATGATCCGCGAGTTTATGCGCCGTGAGGCCGCCGGCGGTATAGTTCTTATGTTTTCGGCATTTTTGGCTATTCTAGTTGCTAACTCTCCTTTGCACGAGGCATATAATTCTTTTCTCCATGTCCATTTTCAGATCGGTTTTGCCCATGATAGTGCCAGTATGGGCGATATCTTTGGCTTCTCTAAGCCCTTAGTTTTGTGGATTAATGACGGGCTGATGGCGCTGTTTTTTTTGCTGGTGGGGCTGGAAATCAAACGTGAAGTTATCGTGGGTGAGCTATCCTCACTCTCGCGAGCCTCATTGCCCGCTATTGCGGCGTTGGGCGGTATTCTGTTTCCGGTTCTGATTTTTTATCTGGTGAATATCTATGCGCCAGAAAATATGCATGCCTGGGCTATTCCGGCAGCAACGGATATAGCCTTTGCACTGGGTGTTTTGGCTTTGTTACGCTCACGGGTTCCGGCAACATTAAAAGTGCTTCTTACGGCTATTGCTATTATGGATGATTTAGCAGCTATCGTTATCATTGCCGTGTTTTACACCCAGACATTGGCCATGGAAGCCATACTGTTTTCATTGGTTTGTGTTGTCATTCTGTGGATTATGAACCGAAAAGGAGTGACAGCAGTTGGCGGCTATCTTTTAATTGGCTGGTTGATGTGGGTGGCTGTATTGAAATCGGGCATTCATGCCACCCTGGCAGGAGTTGTGGTGGCCATGTTCATTCCCATGTATGGGAAAAAGGGGATTAAAGACTCTCCGCTTCAGACGTTGGAGCACCATCTTAGCCCGTGGATTGCCTTTGCCGTGGTGCCACTATTCGGTTTTGCTAATGCTGGTGTGCGCTTCATCGGTATTTCTTCGGAAGAAATATTTAACCCGCTGACCCTCGGCATTGCCGCAGGTTTGTTTTTTGGTAAACAGCTGGGTATTTTTTCGGGCATCTTTCTGGCGGTTAAGCTGGGGATTGTTCCCAAGATCAAAGGCGTAAACTGGAAACAGGTTTATGCCATCAGTGTGCTTGGGGGTATTGGCTTTACCATGAGCTTGTTCATTGGTGAAATGGCCATTTATACTCAGGAAGGCCTGAATGAAATGCGCATCGGTATCCTGTCCGGTTCGCTTGTTTCCGCTTTGTTAGGATATTATCTGTTACGCTTGACCTGCCCTGTTCAGCGGCAGTTTAAACGGGACAGGGATTATGCAGCCATTCAAAGGCTGAATAAATATTAGAAAAGGAAATGCATTATGACTCAGAAAAAACCGATTACGATTGCACGTGGGGATGGCATCGGACCGCAAATTATGGATGCCGTATTGACGATTTTGGACAAAGCTGGCGCCCAGCTTGAGATTCACGAGATTGAAATTGGCGAGAAGATGTACGAGCAAGGCTATTCCTCGGGTATAAAACCCGAAGCATGGGATACATTGCGAAAAACCGGGGTTTTCTTAAAAGCGCCAATTACGACTCCGATGGGTGGCGGCTTCAAAAGCCTAAACGTTACCGTTCGCAAATCGATGGGGTTATTTGCCAATGTACGCCCGTGTGTTGCTTATGCGCCGTATGTCAAAACGCATTTTCCAAACATGGATATGGTTGTTATCCGTGAAAATGAAGAAGATTTATATGCGGGTATCGAATACCGTCATACACAAGATGCTTATGAGTCCATGAAATTGATTTCTCGCCCCGGGAGCGAACGTATTTGCCGCTATGCTTTTGAATATGCTCGTGCCAATGGCCGCAAAAAGGTCACCTGTATGGTCAAAGATAATATCATGAAGATGTCGGATGGCATGTTCTATAAGGTCTTCGAGGAAGTGGCCAAAGATTATCCGGAGATTGAAAACGACCGCTGGATTATTGATATTGGAGCAGCCCGTATTGCTGCCCGTCCCGAGGAGTTTGATGTTGTTGTTACTTTGAATCTCTATGGTGACATTATTTCCGATATTGCTGCCGAAGTGACCGGTTCGGTCGGACTGGGCGGTTCCTCCAATGTTGGTGAAAACTGCGCCATGTTTGAGGCTATTCACGGTTCTGCCCCGCGCATGGCACCCGATACGGCCAATCCATCGGGCTTGTTGCTTGGTGCTTTGATGATGCTTAACCATATCGGACAGCAGCCGGTGGCTGAGAAAATTCACAATGCATGGTTAAGAACGCTTGAGGATGGTATTCACACCAAAGATATTTACCGTGATGATTTGTCGAAAAAGAAAGTCGGTACGACCGAATTTGCGCAGGCTGTTGTCGAGCGACTGGGACAATTGCCACAAACAATGAAACCTGTTTCCTATCCATCCGGTGAAGATACAAAAATCAAGATGGTGCCGCCCAAGGCAGCAGTGCCGCAAACCAAAGCACTAGTGGGCACGGACATCTATCTGGATTGGAAGAATGGCACACCTGACCAGTTGGCTGAAAAGCTACTGGATGTGGCCGAAGAGTTAAAGTTGACACTGATTACCAATCGCGGCGTAAAGGTTTGGCCGGAAGGACAGCCAGAAACATTTTGTTCTGATCACTGGCGCTGCCGTTTTCTAGCAGAAGAAAGTGGTGTGTCGACCATTATGCCGGCTCAGATTATTATGCTGCTTGCACGGATTAACGGTGCAGGTCTTGATTTTATCAAAGCAGAAAATCTCTATCGCTATAATGGTGAACAGGGCTATTCCGCTGGTCAGGGCGAGTAAAAATAAGAAAGCCTGTCAAAAAGAAAAGTCCTTTCGGGGGCTTTTTCTTTGGGTTACTTTTTTGTCATTTCCTTATAGCGCTTTATAGCATCCAAAATCTCCGGCCTCACATCGCCGCGCTTTTCAACGAAATTCGCTCCGCCGGTATTGCGGGTCAAGGCTGTTTCCAAAGCGTTGTATAGATGGTGCGCCGTATCAAGTGCCTTCTGGGAAAGGGCAAGTTCAAAGGCTTCATAAACTTTGTCGCTAAGACGGTGAAATTGCTGTTCTGCCATAAAAAATCCCTTTTTGTAACTTCCAGTATTGCCTATCATTACTTAAAATAACATCTTTTTCAACGAAATAAAAAAGGCCGGAATTTTCCGGCCTTTTTTACGGTTCATCAATGAAAAGTTTTAGGCTTCATTGATGGCTTTGATAATGTTCTCAACCATCTTCTTGGCGCCGTCAAGCAACATGATGGTGTTGTCGGCAAAGAATAGCGGGTTATCTACGCCGGCATAACCGGAGCCCATCGTCCGTTTAATAAACAGTACTGTTTGGGCTTTGCCGACATCCAGAACTGGCATGCCGTAAATTGGTGAGGACGGGTCATCTTTTGCGGACGGGTTGGTAATGTCGTTCGCGCCGATAACCAGAACAACATCCGTTTGCGAAAATTCGCGGTTGATGTCGTCCAGTTCGAATACTTCGTCATACGGTACATTGGCTTCGGCCAAAAGCACATTCATGTGGCCGGGCATACGGCCGGCAACCGGGTGAATGGCGTATTTAACGTCAACACCTTCGGATTTCAACAAGTCGGCCATTTCTTTAACAGCGTGCTGTGCCTGAGCAACAGCCATACCGTAGCCGGGGACAATGATAACACTCTGGGCATTTTTCATCATAAAGCCAGCATCATCGGCAGAGCCAATTTTGGCAACCTTATCGGTGGCATCAAAACCTGTTCCGGCTGTGGTTGCCGTGCTGCCGCCGAATACGACGTTCAAGAACGAACGATTCATGCTCTTACACATGATATAGGAGAGAATTGCGCCCGAAGCTCCAACCAGCGAGCCAACGATAATCAGCAAGGTGCTCTGGATGGTAAAGCCAACCGCTACACCGGCAAAACCGGAGTAAGAGTTTAGCATCGAAATAACCACCGGCATGTCGGCACCGCCAATAGGAGTGACCAAGGTCAGACCAAGTACCAGTGTGATGGCCAGAATAAGCATCATCAGAAAATCAGACGGGGCAACAATAAACACAAGTGCGGCAAGAATAAGAACAATACCGGCCAAGGCGTTAAAGAACTGCTGTTTTGGAAAACGCAGGAATTTATTGCCGATGTTGCCGTTCAGCTTACCAAAAGCAACCAGCGATCCTGTGAATGTAACGCCGCCGATAATCACAGAGACGGCCAAACCGAACAAAGCACCGGGTGAAACATCAGATGTTAATGAAATGAAGTTTTCAACCGGGTTGTGAAAGGCGGCTAATGCTACAAAGACCGAAGCAAAACCGCCGAAGCCGTTAAACAAGGCAACAAGTTGCGGTAAGGATGTCATTTTGGCGCGTTTAGCCATGATAAAGCCGATAAGACCACCCAGAGCCACACCGCCTAAAATCATTTTTAGGGACATAACCTGGCCGGATAATAAAACGGCAATAACAACCAGCAACATGCCGGCCATGCCGAACAGGTTACCGCGACGTGCAGTTGATGGCGAAGAAAGACCGCGCAATGTCAGAATAAAAAGAACAGAGGCAATCAAATATAAAATACTAATAAAACTCGTCATGGGGCTGTTCCTTATTTATCTTTCTTTTTAAACATGGCCAGCATACGGTCGGAAACCGCAAACCCGCCGACAATATTGATGGTAGCCAGAACGACTGCAACAAAGCCGAGCCATTGGGCTGTTTCGTTTGCTGTAGCACCGGCTGCAACCAATGCACCGGCAATGACTACACCGGACACTGCGTTGGAAACGCTCATCAGCGGCGAGTGCAAGGCCGGGGTAACGTTCCAGATAACGTAGTAACCGATAAAGGCTGCCAGTACGAAAATGGTCAGGCCAATCATAAAGAAACCGCCTGTGGCCGCATCACCGGAAAAAGCATCTGTAGCAAGCGATGCCAATTGGTTGGTGATGTCTTGCAGTTGATAGGTTAAATCATTTAGCTGTGTTGTCTTATCCATCGATTAGCTCTCTTTCTTTTTGGCAACCGGTTTTTTTGCCGGAGCTTTCTTCTTTGCCGGTGCCTTTTTTTCGGCAGCGGGTTTTTTCGTTGCAGGAGCAGCTTTGGCGGTTGGTTTGCCATTGTCGCTGCCTCCCAATATCGGGTGCACAATCTTGCCGTCTTTGGTCAGGCAGCATCCTTTGATAATGTCATCCTCCCAATCAATGGTCAGTTTGCCGTCTTTGGTAATCAGCATCATCAGATTCAAAAGGTTTTTAGCAAACAGGGTCGAAGACACTTCGGCCAATCGCGAAGGAATATTCAGATGTCCGATAAGTTTAACGCCGTGTTTTTCGACAATCTTACCCGGTTCAGACAGCGGACAGTTACCGCCTTGCTCAACCGCCATATCCACGATTATCGAGCCCGGTTTCATGGTTTTGACGTGGTCTTCTGTGACCAGAACCGGCGCGGGGCGTCCCGGTATAAGCGCTGTGGTAATAACAATGTCCTGTTTAGTAATGGTCTGGGCAATCAGCTCAGCCTGTTTCTTTTTGTACTCTGTGGACATTTCTTTGGCATAACCGCCGGACGTTTCGGCATTTTTAACTTCATCATCTTCAACCATGACAAAGGAAGCACCAAGCGATTCGACCTGCTCTTTGGCGGCCATACGAACGTCCGTTGCACTAACTACCGCGCCCAAACGTTTTGCAGTGGCAATGGCCTGCAAACCAGCAACGCCTGCACCCATAACAAAGACACGTGCCGGAGCAACCGTGCCTGCCGCTGTCATCATCAACGGGAAAGCGCGGCCATATTCGGATGCAGCATCCAGAACAGCCTTGTAACCGGCCAGATTGGATTGCGAGGAAAGTACATCCATGCTTTGGGCACGAGTGATACGCGGTACAAGCTCCATGGAAAGGGCAACAATATTTTTCTGTGCCATTTCTTTGATAACATCCTCATTTTTGTGTGGGGTCATCAAAGAAGCCACAACAGCCCCTTTTTTCATGGATGCAATTTCCGCAGAGTTGGGGTTTTGTATTTTTAAAACAATATCGGCATCCTTCAACGCTTCGGAAGAAGAGGCAGCAATTTTTGCACCTGCAGATTTATAGGCATCGTCAGAAATCGAGGCGTTACTACCAGCGGATTTCTCAACCAAAACCTCTGCTCCGGCCGCAACATATTTTTTGACTGTCTCCGGCGTAGCTGCCACCCGTTTTTCGTGGTCGTGGCTTTCACGTAAAATCGCAATTTTCATGGAGTGATATTTCCTTGAAGTAAAATCGTATAAATTTTTTAAGCATGCGGATATACAAAATCCGTGCCAGCTACCATACCGTATGAGTGTTGATTTAACAAGGGGGAAAGAATCAGATTTATGTTGTGCATTGCGTCAGAAATAAAACGGAAAAATGGCTAAAAAGTGACTCCTTATTCTTGCCATATTCATCGTGTAAATTAATAAAGAAAATTATATTACAAAAACACAATACAATTGTATCGCTAAAATTTTTATATTTCCGTGAGTTAAGATTGTTTTTAGAATTTAGGGTTTATCAGTTTATAAGTCGCGATATTAGTACAAGAAATTTGACTGTTGGGACATTTAGGAGGCAAGAATGCTGAAGTTCATTAAAAATATTAAAATCGGTCGTCGTTTTATTATCATTAATCTGATTGTAGTCATCGGTATTATTGCTGTGGCGGCCGTCAACTTGCAAACTCTCCATGATG
>QKJH01000121.1 GCA_003250865.1 Alphaproteobacteria bacterium
GGGAGGGGGGTTGCTTCGGCGAAAATCGTGGTGGCCAGGTCGTCCTGTTCTTGTGAAAAACCGTCAAACTCGTCCAAACGGGATGACAGTTCCTGCATCTGATCCATACTGAACCCTTCCAAAGCGTCGTATTTGTTGGAACGGAATACGACGATGCCCTGAAAGGACTGGTCTGCGATGGCGTTGCGGAACGAGGCGGGCACGGATATACGGCCTTTTTTGTCAACCTTATTGGTGTATGTAGACAAAAATAATGCCATTGCCCGAAATTGCCCTGTTAGTGTTACTCTTTAACGCCCTTTAAAAAAGTCTCTCACCTTTCTTTTTCAAAGGGCGCTTTTGCCCGCATTCCATCTGTTTAGAATGTACTATATGGGATACCATGGGAAAGGGTGGGTAGTCAATGGGAATTCATGGGAAAAGCACGGTTTTTTCGGGATAAAATGGGGCTTCGAGCTAGAGTCCGCGGAATCTCTGACTTTTTTATTTTGGATACCATAATGGCGTTAATAATTCGTTCTTGAAATGTTTCAGCTATTTTCGACAAAAGATGGAAAAAACAGGATAAATTCGAAGTAAAAATGACTCGAATTTCTTAATTTTTAGCGAATCAGTGATTCGATTCGGCTAGATTCATGGAAATAAAAAGTAAGGAGTTTTAAAAAGGCGTTTGACGGTCTATAAGCCGGGTTCTGTCCAACATGTTGCCATGTCTGGATGACCATTCATCTAGGGATGCTGTTGCCAACATCCTCAAGCAACCTACCCGGACGACGGAAAAGAAACGGTTCCATGATGTCGTCCCTATACGGTTTTGCTTCCGGTGGGGTTTACCCTGCCATCTTTGTTACCAAAGACGCGGTGCGCTCTTACCGCACCTTTTCACCTTTGCCTGCCAATAAAGGCAGGTAGTTTGTTTTCTGTGGCACTTTCCCTGGGGTTTCCCCCGGCGGCCATTAGCCGTCACCGTTGTTTCTTTGAAGCCCGGACTTTCCTCTGGCACAAAAGTGCAAGCGGCCATCCGACCATCAAACGCGAGGGGTAAGATGCCCTAAAAAAGATGAAATTTCAAGAAATTATTTTATGATGCTAATAATTAGCTTGCGCGGCGCTGGCGCTCTTCATGCATGTGGACAATCTTGTTGTCAACAGTCGGTTTGGGTTGTTTCTTCGTTTCGGTTTTGCGGGTTGTTTCCATTGAGGCCTCGGCCATTTCGCGCACGGAAAGAGACATCGGGCGGGCATGTTTTTTGAACAGTTCCTGCACATTGCGATAAAGATGACGCTTATAGGGAACGACAACACCGGATACGCTTGAAAAATCTTCCCAGCGCCATAGCGAAAATTCCTGTTTGCCCGATGCTAGAATATTAATGTCGTGACTGTTCCCCAGAAAATGGGCTGCAACCCATTTTTGCATTTGGCCGCGATACAGGCCGTTATGGACTTTGGGAATAAGATAGGTCGGGTAATCAAAGCTGAGCCATTCCGGTGCCACGGACAACATGCGGACATCGCGGATACCCAAAGCTGTGGATAATTCACGGCGCGCCGCCATCATCACCGTTTCACCATCTTGGATGCCGGTTTGAGGCATAGCCCATGTACCGTCGTCAATGGTGCGCTTGCCTAAAAAGACTTTACCGTCTTGATTAAACAGTGCCACACCAACACACGCACGATACGGCAAATTATCTGAATCTATCGTCCTCATTCAATCTCTTCAGATGCTACAGCCGTTATAGGAGCCAACTCGATATTTTTGTCTTTTAAGCTTGCTACCCACTTGTTTAACTGCTCAAACGTTATTGGATATGGAAAGGCAATGCCAATGGCATATCCGCGCCGTACAGCAGTATCTTCTAGGTATTTTAGCTGTTTATCGATGGATTGTCTAGATGCAATATTATCGATATAGCGGTCATTGACACTGTACGGGACACCATTAATTCGCGAAAGTGACGGTATAACGCTGTCCGTAGAGGATGCGGCATCGACAATCATCAGACCGCGATGGTACATTTTTTCCAACAAATCAGCCATAAAATCGGTATTGGATGTATAGCGTGAGCCCATAAAATTCATGATTCCGACGTAACCGGTGGCGCGACTCAGGGCCCAGTTGAGGCGGTTGATATTTTCCTGTTTGGACAAAGTGGTGAGCAAGGCATTGGGACCCGGATCGTCTTTTGGATAGGTTTCAGGCTCCATCGGGATGGAAAGCAGTACCTCGTGTCCGGCTTCGCGTGACTTTTTCACCCATTCATCCAGATTGCCGGCATAGGGAACAAAAGCCAGCGTAATTTCCGGCGGCAGTTCGGCAATGGCCTTTTCCGTGGAATTCGTGGATAGACCCATATCGGAAATGATGATGCTGATGCGCGGTTTTTGCGATTTTGTGTTAAAGGGACGGGAATACACACGCCATGGCACACGTCCGTCTTTGGCACGGCGCGGCAGGATAAGGCCTTGTTCGTTCTTTTCCGATACGGCATCGACCGGAGCGGGTGTCAGATCATAGGAAAGAGGTTCTGCCGATATTTCTGTTTCCTGCACAGGCTCGGTCGGTTCAACAGACATTTCGGATGTTTCTGTCTGAGGATTAGAGGCCATATCATCCGAAGCGGATGGGGCACTTTCGTCTTCCGATGTTTCAGATGTGCTTTCCGGTATAACTTCATCGTGTGTCGGCGCTGTTATTGGCGTGTCAGAAACAGGCGGGGTGTTTTGTTCGATCTTGGGAGCGCCGGAAATGTCAACCATATAAGCTGGTGTATAAAGCGCGATGGTTTCAATGGCTTTATCCTTGTTCATGCTGCCCCATACCAATATCCCAATCATGACAACACAATAAAGAATAAAGCCGCAAGCAATTGATTTTGCTGTTAAAAGCTTTTTCTTTCCAGTTGGTCTGTCAGTTTTGTTATCGGTCATGGTTGTGGCAAGCATAAAAAAGACGGGTGCGTATACTATACAATGTTGCACACCCGTCTTTTTCGGTCAAGATAAGAGTAACTATTTCTTATCTTTTTTCTCGGTTTCTTTTGCCTGTTCAGCCGGGGTTGGAGTATCCGGCGTGTTATTCAGGTTGACAAGAGGATTTTGTGAAAAGAAGGATACGCCACGGATAAGGTCTGCTGCACGGGACAGCTGGTAATCTTTGGCCAGTCGCTCTTCCATCTCATTTTTCTCATCCTTGTCGGTTGCAGACGGTGCCGTTGCCGGTTTGGCATTTGTTTCAGCTTCTTTGTTCTTGTCGTTGGTCAGGGCACCGTGCAAATCGGCTTCTTTCGGTGCCTGATAGGTGGGCACGATTTCTTCGACTTTAGCAAGGCCGACTTTGATATCCGGCTCAATACCGGTTGCCTGAATGGAGCGACCAGAAGGCGTATAGTAGCGGGCTGTTGTCAGGCGCATGGCGCCTTCGTTACCCAAGCCGACGATGGTTTGTACCGAGCCTTTACCAAAGGTTTTTGTACCCATAACAACGGCACGGCGGTGATCTTGCAAAGCGCCGGCAACGATTTCCGAGGCCGAGGCCGAACCGCCATTGACCAGAACGACAATCGGAAGGCCGTCAATCAAGTCTCCGGGTTTG
>QKJH01000165.1 GCA_003250865.1 Alphaproteobacteria bacterium
TTCATCTACGACAGGAAGAAGTTTACCAGCTTTAGCAATATTCTGAATTGTTTCACTTACTTCGCGGATACGCTCTTTGAGCACTTCACTGGAAGAAATATCTTTCTCTTTATTCACAAAGGCGGTTTCATAGCCTGCAGCATGATACTTTTCAAGCAATTCTCCATCAACGCACATAATAGCGTTATGAACAATAGTTGCTGCTTCACCGAACGTAACTGTCTTACGTACGTCTTCGCTTATTGTCTTAGAATTTGCTTTGTGTTCTTTTGTCATGTTTCACACCCTTTTCTATTATTTACCTTAAGAAAATATCACCTTTTACATATTATGTCAATATATAATCAACCCTGTTATCCTAAGGCCAACAATAACAGGGAAAAATTAAAAAATAGTATATTATGTCAATTTATTTATACACTCGTAGAGAAAATACGAGGAAAGCCGTTTTCCGTCAAGGCCGTTTAAATCCTCATGCGCATTGCGCGGCACATCATACTGGATAAGGTCGAAGATTTCCGGATCAAACTCGATATGCGCCGAGGAAAGAATGAATTTTCCGATACCCAGACTGCCCATGATAATGGCAGGCGGTTTTCCCGGAACATCATGGAAACGTGCCAGAACGTTTATATTATCCATCTCTCCCTCGAATACGGAGCCTCCCCAGTATAAAAACGGATCCACAATACCATTGGGAAATTCCAGCTTCGTAATCTGAGCAGGAATTTCCCGCCGTGCATTCGTAAAACAGGGCAAAGTCTCAATCGGCCCTTTGGCAACACCGTTAAAGAATTTTAACTCGTTATCAACCGTAAGCCCGTATTTTTCGTCCCCTTCCCGCCATACCGTCTTACTACAGGCATAATAGGCCCCCGCACAGATACCGAGATAGGTTCCGCCGCGTACCACATAATCACGGATTAGCTCGTTACCGCGGCCGTTCAGTTTATCGGCAACGTAACGGCTTTCCCCGCCCGGCATGATGAAAACATCCACTTTTTTCGGAGCAAGTGCGCCTGCTTTTATGTCTTCGGCATCAACAAAATCGACGGCCAGCTTGCCATAGCGATTACAGAGCACCTTGTGTAGTGCTCCATTGTTATGCAGGTAATCCTGATAAATACAGATTCTCATTCGTCTCCCTCTTTATTCCACTGGAAAAACACTTCAAATAGGTTCATCATTTGCCCTATAAATTAATTCATTTCAACTCGAGTCTTACCATGAATGGAAATAAACTCATACCCCGTATCTGGACTTTTATTTTATGTGCCAGTGCCGTCATTCTTTTATATATAACGCTTAACGATACTGTCGACCTCACCGGCCAGAATTACAGCCTTGTCACGGTATGGCTTATCGTCATTGTAATTTCATTCTTTTCCGAATATACCGACTCCTCCCTGGGTATGGGATATGGCACGATTTTAACGCCTACCTTGATGATTTTAGGGTTCTCGCCGCTTCAGGTTGTCCCGGCCCTTCTTCTAGCCGAAACAATTTCGGGGATTACCGCCGGCTTGTTACATCACAGTCAGGGCAACGTTAATCTGGGGAAAAATACGCAAGAAAGAAAAGCCACCCTTATTCTGGCAGTCTGTTCAATTTTCGGCGCGCTGATTTCGGTTCTGGTGGCCGTATCCATTCCCAAGGAGTATGTAAAGATTTATATTGCCGTTATGCTCTTTGCCATCGGCTTTTTCCTAACCTTTGGCGAGCGCATCCTAGGTAGCTACACCATTCGTAAAATCTGGGCATTGGGTATTATTGCCGCTTTTAACAAAGGCATTTCAGGCGGCGGGTACGGCCCGCTAATTACTGGTGGGCAGGTTCTGATGGGTGAAAAGGAAAAAAGCGCTATCGGCATTACATCCTTTGCCGAGGGCTGTGTCTGTTTTGTGGCATTGCTAACCTACTATTTTACCAACAGTAGTTTCATAGATTTTGAGCTGGCCACTCCTCTGGTTATTGGATCGTTTCTATCTGTTCCGGCAGCCGTATTAACAGTTAGGGTCTTGCCGCCAGTTTATATTCGCAAAATCATGGCCGGCTCCATGGTATTTCTGGCAATACTGACCGTCATCAACCTGTTAATATAACAGAAATATCCTTGCTAAAGCTGTAATTGTGGTGTATCCACCCTTTATAGCCGCATGATAAAACACAGGAACAGTAAACCGTGAAAGCCAACATTATCACTCTCTTCCCCGAAATGTTTCCCGGAACACTGGGACATTCACTGGCGGGCAAAGCACTTGAAAGCGGTTTATGGTCGTATGAATGTATCAATATGCGTGATTTTGCCACTGACGTGCATAAAACGGTTGATGATACACCATTCGGTGGCGGCGCCGGCATGGTTATCAAACCCGATATTATTGCGCAAGCCATCGACAGTATCGGAGACGACACCGGAACCATCTATTATCTCAGTCCGCGCGGACAAGTTCTTACTCAGGAGCTGGCAAAAGAAATATCCTGTCAAAAAACGGTAACGTTATTATGCGGGCGGTACGAAGGAATTGACGAACGCGTTATAAAAGCGTATAATATAAGGGAAATAAGTATCGGTGACTATGTGCTTTCGGGTGGCGAGCTCGCAGCGCAGGTTGTGCTTGATACTTGTGTGCGGTTAATTCCCAGCGTCATGGGAAATGAAGAAACCGCTGGTGAAGAAAGTTTTGAAAATGGATTGTTGGAATATCCCCACTATACACGTCCGGCTAGCTGGACGGATAAGCAAGGGGTAACATGGGATGTTCCTGAAATACTGCGCTCTGGCCATCATGACAAGATAAAAAGCTGGCGCCGTGAGCAATCCGAAGAACTGACCCGGGACAGAAGACCCGATTTGTGGAAAACCTATACGAAAAACAAGTAAAAAATGCTTGCTTTTTACGGTTTTTCTGGTATAACGCCAAAACTTGCGTTTTTATGTGTGCCGGACGCACACGATGAAAAAAGCAATAACCCACAATAAAGACCAACAAGATTAAGAGGTTAGAGCCATGAACATTATTGACAAACTCGAACAAAAAGAACTGACAAAATTAACCGAAGGCAAAACAATCCCTGATTTTTCTGCCGGTGACACGCTTCGTGTTAATGTTAAGGTTGTCGAAGGTAACCGTGAACGTATTCAGGCCTATGAAGGCGTCTGTATCTCCCGTCAAGGTAAAGGTATTAACGAATCTTTCGTAGTTCGTAAAATTTCCTATGGCGAAGGCGTAGAACGTGTTTTTCCGGTATATTCCAACCGTATTGCCAGCATTGAACTGGTTCGTAAAGGTAACGTACGCCGTGCCAAATTGTATTACCTGCGCGATCGTCGCGGTAAATCGGCCCGTATTTCCGAACGCACCACCGGTCGTGGTATAGAGACACGCGAAATTCAGGCAGAAGCTGCCGAATAATTCAACAGAATTAAAGATTTACATTAAAAAAGCGGCTTATGCCGCTTTTTTAATTTCAATATATCTTGCAGATCTTTCTATCTCTTTTTTCTTGTCTTTCGAATTAACTATGTATAATATGGTTATGTAAATACAGAGAAGGTTTTGTTATGATTCATAAAACAACACGCACACAACAGC
>QKJH01000210.1 GCA_003250865.1 Alphaproteobacteria bacterium
GGTAATGGTAAAAGTACCGCCGGCCATTTCGTCCATACGCAACTGACCATTGGCAGCCCGTTTGCCCATATCGGTAATCTCTGCTTCAATCTGGGCAAAAGATTTTTTATCCGCATCACGCAGCACCGGTACCACCAACCCTTGGGGTGACGAAACAGCCACGGCCAAATCGTAATGGTTTTTGTAGATAACATCCGTGCCATTTATTTCGGCATTGACTGCGGGAAACTCCTGTAAGGCGATAACAGACGCTTTTACAAAAAACGACATAAAGCCCAAACGCACATCATGACGATGCTCAAATTTGTCTTTATATGCCTTACGGATGGCAACAAGCGCCGACATATCAACCTCGTTAAAGGTGGTCAGCATGGCCGCTGTATCTTGCGCCGATTTCAGGCGCTCGGCAATTTTTTGACGTAAACGGGTCATGGGCACGCGTTGTTCGCGCCCCTTATTATCGGGGACAGACTGAGATATTGGCTGAGCAGGCACGTTATCCTGTTCTTCAGTGGACTTGTCCAAATACTCCAATACATCACCTTTGGTCAAACGGCCGTCACGCCCCGAAGCCGGAATAACGGAAGGATCAAGATTATTGTCCTCAATAATTTTCCGCACGGCAGGAGACAAGGGCGGTGTGTTTTTAGTTGCTGCATCTACTTGCGGCTCTTTCTGTTTAATCGGATCGGCATAGGGCTGCGGAGTTGCCGCCTCTTCAGTTTTATCGGTATCTTCTTTTTTTGCCTCTGATGCCACTGCACCTTTTTCAATTTTTCCCAATACAGCACCAACTGCAACGTCATTGCCGACAGCGACATCTATAGATGATAAAACACCGGCCACAGGAGAGTTAACCTCCAATGTTACTTTATCGGTTTCCAGCTCTACCAACGGCTCATCTGCTGCAACAGAGTCACCCTCTTTCTTTAACCAGCGTGCGACTGTAGCCTGCGATACCGATTCACCCAATGCGGGTACTTTGATTTCTGTGCTCATTTTCTTTTTCCTTTTTCTCCAAGACCCAAAGCCTCTTTCAAGAGTTTTTCCTGTTGTGCAATATGTTTCTTCAATGACCCGGTTGCAGGCGAAGCAGCCTCTTCACGGCCGGCATATAAAATTGGTTTGCGTTTGTTTTTTGCCTGCCCAAGTAACATATTCATGCGGCGCTCAATAAAGTTCCAAGCGCCCATATTTTGTGGCTCTTCCTGACACCATACTGCATCGGCATTGGTATAGCGCGACAAAATTTCAGCAATTGTATCATCGGGGAATGGATAGAGTTGTTCAACCCTAACAATAGCCACATCTATGATACTCTCTTTTTCACGCCATTCCAGCAAATCGTAATAAACCTTACCGCTGCAAAAAACGACACGCTGTATTTTCTTGTCTGCTGCCAATCCTTCGGTTTCGCCTAAAACACGGTGGAAGCAATTTTCGCCTATAAAATCTTCTCTGTCCGACAAGCACCGCGGATGGCGTAATAAGGATTTTGGCGTCATGACAACCAACGGCTTACGGAAGTTACGATGTAACTGACGACGCAAAGCGTGAAACAGGTTAGCGGGCGTTGTGCAGTTAATCACCTGGAGGTTGTCTTCCGCACATAATTGTAAGAAACGCTCGAGCCGAGCCGATGAATGCTCCGGCCCTTGTCCCTCATAACCGTGCGGTAACATCAACACCAATCCGGACATACGTTGCCATTTAGCTTCGCCGCATGAAATAAACTGGTCAATCATCACCTGTGCACCATTAGCAAAATCACCAAACTGCCCCTCCCAAATTGTCAGGGCATTCGGTTCAGCCAATGAGAATCCATATTCAAACCCCATAACGGAAAACTCGGAAAGCGGTGAGTCAATTACCTCGAACACCGCCTGATTGTCTGCAATATGATTAAGCGGGATATACCGCTTGCCGTTAAGCTGATCATACAAGATAGCATGACGTTGCGAGAATGTCCCCCTACCCGAATCCTGACCCGACAAACGCACATCAAAATCTTCACTTAATAAAGATGCAAAGGCCAAGGCTTCGGCGGTCGCCCAATCAAAGTCTTTTTCGCCCTTGAACATTTCACTCTTGGATTCCCATTGACGGACAATCTTGGAATTGGCATTAAAATTATCCGGTATATGGCATAATCTTTTTCCAAGATTCTCCACTTGCTCTTTAGTCAAAGCCGTTTGCCCCCGGCGCTTACCGTCTGTCGGTCTTCCAAGACCTTGCCAAGCCCCTTCAAGAACAGAAACAATTCGCTCATTATAATCTTTGGCCTTGGCAAACTCCTGTTCCATCAAATCTTCAAAATTTTGACGAAGTGCCTGAACCTCATTCGAGGTCATCAGATTTTCCTGCATTAATTTTACGGCATAAATATCCGCTGTTGTCGAATGATTTTTGATTGCCGAATACATTACAGGCTGTGTAAACATCGGCTCGTCACCTTCGTTGTGACCATGGCGGCGATAACAGACAATATCAATGACGATATCCTTGTGAAAGAGCATGCGGTATTCAGTGGCCAATCGCGCCGCGTGCACAACAGCTTCGGGGTCATCCCCGTTTACGTGGATAATGGGAGCTTGAACGGTTTTTGCCACATCGGTCGGATAGGTGCTTGAACGTGAGTAGCGGGGTAATGTTGTAAAACCAATCTGGTTATTAATCACAATGTGAATTGTACCGCCGGTCATATACCCTTCAAGCTCTGACAAGTGAAATGTCTCCGCCACCACACCTTGGCCGGCCATAGCCGCATCACCATGAAGTAATACACCCATGACTTTTTCACGATGAATGTCCCCGCGCTGGTTCTGTTTTGCGCGCACACGGCCCATCACAACAGGATTGACCGCTTCAAGATGGGAAGGGTTTGGCGTTAGGGAAAGATGCACAATATTACCATCGAAATCACGGTCACTGGATGTCCCTAAATGATACTTGACATCGCCGGAACCAAAACTATCCGGCCCCGCGTCATTGCCCAAAAACTCAGAAAAAACAGCGGCAAACGGTTTGCCCATAACATTGGTAAGCATGTTCAGCCGCCCGCGGTGAGCCATACCAACAACAATTTCTTCCAACCCCTGTTGGCCGCCGCGCTTCATGATTTGCTCAATACAGGGGATAACAGCTTCACCGCCTTCAATACCAAAACGTTTTGTACCAATGAATTTCTTTTGCAAAAATTGTTCAAACCCCTCGGCAGCAATCAGCCTTTCTAAAATGGCTTTTTTCCCGCGCGGCGTAAAATCGGTTTGGTTACGAGCTTCTTCGATGCGTTCTTGAATCCATGCTTTCTCCTCTGGAAATTGAATATGCATAAATTCAATGCCAATCGTGCCGCAATAGGTTTCACGACAAATGCGCAAGATTTTTTCAATACTGGCCGTTTGCAACTCGAGCACACCACCAATATAGATGGGACGGTTCCAATCGGCCTTGTCAAAGCCATATGTCTGGGGGTCAAGCTCAGGATGATCTTCGGGGATATGGATACCCAACGGGTCAAGCTTGGCGGCCAAATGTCCGCGCACACGATAAGAGCGAATAAGCATTAATGCGCGAACAGAATCCTGTGC
>QKJH01000015.1 GCA_003250865.1 Alphaproteobacteria bacterium
ATCGATATACCTTGCTAACGCTTTTGGGCAAGAAAGAGTTCACTTCAAAATAGCTTGACGATTTTGGCCAAAGCGTGCTATAACTGGGGACAAGAAACGGATAGACCGTTTCGCACATATTAAACCAACAAGGAGTTTGTTGTGTTACAGGTTATTAAAACCGCACTTGATTTGCGGGACACACTTCAAAATATCGTAGAGATGATTCGCTGCATCCAGGGTCTGGGTGGGCGTTTTTGTTGTGTCCGGAATTTGCGGGGTTTTTAATACCCTTATACGAGCGGCATTTTTTTACTGGACAGAGAGTCCCGATAAGAAAATAGCAAAGTCGAGAGTATAAAAAACACGACAGCTCCCTTTGAAAAAAGGAGAGCAACAATGGCGCAAATCGAAACAACGACAAAAGCCAAACCAAACGCAAAGACAACCACAATCCAGTGGCCTTACTACCGCGAAATTCTTGCCGAGAAAAGTGCATTATGGGCTGATCAATATGCCCTGACCATGGCGCAAGCCCTGTTTGCAGACGGCAAACACACCATCAATACCACCTTTCACAGCTATATCCGCACCAATCCGTTTGGCGGAGAATATCTTCTGACAGCCGGTCAGAACATCATTTTCGAATGGATGGAAAAAAATTGGAAATTCGATGAAATCGATATAGCCATCCTGCGCGAGGAAAGAATAGCTAATCCGAAAACAGGCGAGATGGAACGCCTGTACAGCGCTGAGTTTCTCGACATGCTGGAAAACTCCAAATTCGAACTGACCATCGAGGCTATGCCCGAGGGCGAAATCGCCTTTCCCGATGAACCGATTTTTCGTGTGAACGGCCCCGTCTGGCAATGTCTGATGGTCGAAGCCGGTATCCTCAATATTCAAAATTCCCAATCATTATTTGCCACATTGGCTTCGCGCATTTGCAACGCCACCAAAGGTGAGCCGGTGCTGGAATTCGGTTTGCGCCGTGCCCAGACACTGGGCGGACTGGAACCGTCACGCGCGGCCTATGTTGGCGGGACAGCAGCAACATCGAACATGCTGGCCAAAAAATATTACGGCATCCCGACATCGGGCACGATGGCGCACGCCTATGTCATGCTGCATGAAAATGAACTGGAAGCCTTTAAATCCTATGCCAAGGCCATGCCCCACAACGGTATTTTTCTAGTCGATACCTATGACACGGTGCAAGGGGTTAAAAACGCCATTCAGGCCTGCAAGGAAACAGGCGTACTGCTTAAAGGTATCCGGCTGGATTCAGGAGATATGGGCGAACTGTCCAAACAGGCGCGTGAGCTGCTTGATGCCTATGATATGGAACATGTCGATTTGTATGATTGGAAAGGCTCGAAAATCGCCGCTTCGAACGATTTGGAGGAAAACTCCATTACAGCATTAAAGGATGACAATGCGGAAATTGATACATGGGGCATTGGAACCAATCTGGTGACGGCTCGCGTACAACCGGCCTTGGGCGGCGTGTACAAGCTGGGTGCCGTGTTTGATTACAACCAAATCCTGACACAAGACGAACTGGATGCCTTGAAACAGGGCGCACGCGAGGGTAAACGCATCCCTGACGAATTGAACGGGTATGTGCGTGATGTCATCAAACTTTCGGGGGATGCCATCAAGGTGTCCATCCCCGGTGAAATGGATGTCGTGCGGACATTTCGTACCAACAAGGATGGCATGCTGGAATTTGCCGGCGACATTATTACCGACAATATGAAATGCACGCCAGTTAATGGTGGCGCATTAAGCAAAACGGTGCGTGCCATCAACAAAAACAATGTGGCCGAGAACACGCTTTATGCCCAAGGGCTACAGGCTTATCGTCCTCTGGTTCCGGTGTTTGACAAAGGCAAGCGCGTGGTGGCAAATGAAACCGTCCACGATGCTCGCACCCGTGCCCAAAAACAGTTGGCTCGGATGCACCAAACTATAAAAGAACTGACCAATCCCGAGCGTTATGCGGTTGGATTGGAAGAAAGCCTGTATCTCAAACGTCAACAAACCATCATCAACGCTGCCGTACCGGTCATGGTCGGCTGAAACCAACTTGCAAGGAGAAAAACAATGAAACAAGCACAATTTGATAAAACCGTAGCCCTCGTCAATGTCGATTTAACCAATGACTTCGTATTGCCGACAGGGGCTTTGTATGTGAACAAAGGCGAAGAGGTCATTGATCCGGTTAACGCTTTGCGCGAAAACTTTCAAACCATCGTTTGGACAAAGGAAGAGCATGACAAGCACCATGATTTCTTTGCCAGCTCACGCGACGGTAAAAAGCCGCTTGATACCGTCGAAACGGAATTTGGAACACAATTCCTGTGGCCGGATCACTGCATAACGGGCTCGTTCGGGGCGCAGTTCTACAAGGATTTGATTGTCAAGGACGAAGACATGGTCGTCATCAAGGGAACCGACCCGACTATCCATGCCTATTCGGCTGTTTATATGGATGATCGCAAAACCATCATCCGCTATCCGGATGGCAAAACCATGCCGGAAAAACTGCGCGAAAAAGGTATCCAAACGGCTGTGGTAACAGGGCTCGCCTATGATTTTTGTGCCGGTATGACGGCTTATGATTTGGCCAAGGAAGGCTTTAACGTCATCCTGCTACGCGATGTCACGCACTCGATTAACATTCCACTGGGCGAGGGCAAAAGCACAGTCACTATCATGGACGATATGCTGGCCGAAGCCGGTGTAATGGTCACGCGCAAAGACGAACTACTGCAAACATTGACAGCAGAAAACATCAATAATCCTCAACCGACCCCGTGTATGTAAGGAGAAAGACCATGGAACGCAAACCGCTTAATATTATGACTGCCCAGCTTAACCCGAAACGCGGTGCCTGCGATATTGCGGGCAATGCCAAACGGTTGGCTGATTTATGGGTCGAAGCCGATGAAAAAGGAGTGGATCTGGTGGTTACACCCGAACAATCCCTGACCGGCTATCCGCTTGAAGATATGGCTGCCCAACCCGATGTGTTGTGGGCCAGCCGTGTGGCGCTCAACCGCTTGATTGATTTTTCCAAAACGCGTAAAGCCGGTATGGTTATCGGTCTGCCGGAAAAGGAAAACGGTCATGTCTATAACACTGTCTATCTGATTGAGCGCGGCAAGATTGTCGGCAAGGTACGTAAAACCGACTTGCCGAACGAAGACGTATTTGATGAAAAACGCATCTATACAGCCGGTACAGGGAACGCTCCGGTGGAATTTCGCGGGCACAAGCTGGGCATCATGATTTGCGAGGATGCATGGCATCCCACGGTGGCCAAATCGCTGTGGGAACAGGGGGCTGAGGCCTTGATTGTGCCGAACGCTTCACCATGGCATGAGGGTAAGCATCATGTCCGTGTCAAGGATGTGTTACGTGCTCGTGTGGCCGAAACGGGATTGCCGATACTCTACGTTAATCAGGTCGGCGGCATGGACGAGCTGGTGTTTGATGGACATTCTATGGCGATGAACGGTGATGGCAAGCTGGAGATGGTGGCCAAAGGCTTTGCCGAAGATTACCCTGTTATAGCCCTGAAAACGAAAGAGGGTGAACCGGCACGCTTTACGGGCGGCAGTGTGACACCGTTTTATTCCGATATGCAGATGGCATGGCAGGCTTTGGTTCTGGGGACGCGTGATTACGTTGAAAAGAACGGCTTCAAACGCACCCATCTGGGCAAATCGGGCGGCATTGATTCCGCTGTTGTTGCTGCCATTCTGGTCGATGCGCTGGGTGCGGACAAAGTTGATATGTACAAACTGCCGTCCGAGTACACGCAAAGCGACAGTAACGATGATGCGGACGAGGCAGCGCGTCTTCTGGGAACAAATATCGAGGAAATTCCCATCGGCAATATCGTTAATGCCGTGATGGATAGCGTTAAAGACCATTTCCGTACCAACCGCGATGATGCCACCAATGCCAATATTCAGGCACGGGCACGCGGCATGATTTTGATGGCACTGAGTAATCGCAATGACTCGCTGTTGATTACCACGGGTAACAAGTCGGAAATGGCCGTCGGCTGGGCAACATTGTATGGCGACATGAATGGCGGGTTCAATCCGCTGAAAGGTGTCAAGAAAATGCAGGTCTATGCCCTGGCTGAATGGCGTAACAAACATTACCCCGACAATGTTCTGGGCCCTAATGGACGCGCCATTGTTCAAAACACGATTGACAAGAAAGCCAAGGCCGAATTGGGCCCCGGCAACAATTTTGACGAAGACGTGCTGGCACCCTATCCGATACTGGATGACATTAGCAAACGTTATGTCGAGGAAAACCAGTCGGTCGAACAGATTTGCGAAGAAACCGGTTATAATATGCGCTATGTCGAGGACACGCTGAACCGTACGGACTGGTCGGAATTCAAACGCCGTCAATCCTGTCCGGGGCTGAAAATCACCAAGCGCGATTTCGGCAAGGGCTACCGCGTGCCGATTACCAAGCCGACAACCATCCGCATGATTAAAGCGGTCAATGAACTGAAATTGTGAAAGGACGAGGGAGGTATAACATGAAAACAGTTGCTCTTTTTGGCGGTTCCTTTAACCCGCCGCATCACGGACATTTCGAAATGGCACGTTATATCCATACCGCGTTGCAAGCGGACGAGGTTTGGATGGTCTTTTCGGTGAACCGCCTGAAAGAGGCCGGGCGTTATGCTCCGCTGGAACATCGTATGAATATGGCAGCTATCATGGCGCAGGATTATGCTGATGTGCCGCTGGTGTTCTCGGACATTGAAAGCCGCGAGAACTCTACGCACCAGACGGTGGATACGCTAACCGCCCTGAAATGCGATAACCCTGATACGCATTTTATCTGGGTAATGGGGGCGGATAATCTGGAAGAATTTCACAAATGGGCGCAGTACGACAGGATTATCGAGAATTTTCCGATAGCCGTGGTCGACCGGCCGCCTTATACCGCACTTGCCATGAAAGGACGGACGGCATTGGAATACGGCTTTTTGAAAACCAACAATCCTTTGGAATTGAAAACGCAGGAATGCGGCTGGTGTTTTCTGGGCAATCCTCAAATCGATATTTCCTCCAGCCATCTGTTGCAAGCCATCCGTGAAGGAGAGCCAAATTTTGACGGACGGTTTAATGAAGTGGTCGATTATATAAAAGAAAACAACCTTTATGGGGTGGGCTTTGCTCCAAAGGAGGTCATCCCTTTTTCTTACCCGAAATCTTTGACATTATGAAAGTATACTATTATGAATAATCCCGTTATGAACACAAACGATTTTCAAAATCTCAATATTCAATATAACCGCTTTTTGAAGCCGCTATACAAAGACATTACGGCCATGGAAACCACCATGAAACAATTCGATTTGTTGTACCGTATTGTCGGTGTTGTTGAGTACGCCAAACATTATGATATTGAGCGCGCCCTATCGGTACTTGAAATCCCCTATCAAGGCAAGGTTGAACGTGATTTTATCACGCCGCTCTTTTTCACGGATATGTCTGTTATCGGTCAGGTCTGGGCAGACAGTGTGGATAAACCTTTGCCGCCTAAAGACCACTGGAACCGTAGTAATCGCGGTATGAATGATAGGACACAATATGAATTGGATGAAAACGATTTGCCGCGCTTTCCCTATATGAATTTCGGTATAAATGGTCAGGGTATTCTAGGGCGCTTTGGCCCTAACCATGCTGTGGATATGGGAATTTTGCGTGTCATGGAGAATGGGCGCGGCCAAAAAACGCTCCATGTTCTGGGTATTACCCGTGAGGATGACGGTAAAAAGGCTTTGTGTGGCGGCTTTACGGTTTTTGACAAAGAACCGAACGGCCGATTGCGCTATGGCAAAAAAGCCATGGTTAATTCGCAAACCATGGAGTTTTTTGAAGAAATGGTCAGCGGTTCGGTCACGCTGTTGCCGGAATATGAGAACCGCATTGCAAAAGATGTCGAATGCAAAATTGCCGGATTAGAGGTGGCCCGCAAAACAGCGGTGGATGAGGCGGAAAAAGAAGTTATCCGCAAACAGGTCATTGCCCATTACAAGGTGAAGCAGGTCATTGAAAAAGACCCCGAATTCTTAAATCGTATCCGGCAGGAATTTGATGCCGCTACACCGTGCTTTGCCGGATGTATTCTGGCCAGTACGCGCAACACCAATAATGCCTGGATGGAAACCCGCCTGTCATGGTTTGAAATGGATGATGCAAAATGGAATCGCATCAAGGACGATGACAAATTCGGTTATGATTTTGTTGCCGGGGATGACGCGGGCGGTGTGCAATGGCACGAAATAACGCCAGAAATATTGGCGGATACAACAGCCGGTCATGCGGCGTTGATGACCTATCTTCTGGCATCCTATGCTGCAAAGACTGTAAAAGAAAAGCGGGAATTATCGCAGGACATTACGCGGCAAGTGGATGAGGTGCTAGAGTATTTTGTACGGCAGAATACGCCGCAATTGCAGCCTATCCGTCACTATGTTCCGCAATAACTATGTGCGGTTAAACAATGCCCAGCATGTTCTGGATGATGAAGTAATGATCCTCGAACATTTTGCGTGAATCCAACTTGCCAAGGGGAAGCCAGAAACAGCGTTTGGTTTCTCCGCCGCCTTTGACTTTTGGCAGCTGGTCTTCCTTGCGCAGTTCAATGTGAAAGGCGTGGGTGATGGTGCGGCCACGTACCGAACGGAAGGGAAAGTCAAACACTTTCTGACCGCGGACACTACCCGCAATCACCGGAGATGGCACTTTCAGCTTGGTTTCTTCCTTAAGCTTGCGGATGGTGGCATCAAGTAACGGTTCATCCTGTGCAATAAAACCGCCCGGAAGCGCCCACAGCCCTTTGCCGGGATAGGCATCCCGTTCCACCAGAAGAATATGTCCCGATTGCACGACAATGGCATCGACCGTCACGTGGGTTGGCGGGAACGGTGCATCTTCCCAGCCCTTTTTGTATTTCTCGACAATCTCGTATTCGTGTCTGACTTCTTTGCCGATGTCCGAGGCCATAAAAGCGGACAAGGTCGGCAAGATGCGTTCGTCAACGCAGGATTTCAAATCATCAACCAGTTTGCCGTCAAACAGGTGATGGCGGATATCGGTTCCCGATGCACCCTTGACGGTTTCCACGCCGACATCATCCCACATGGGAAAGGTCGAGGTATAATAGCCTTTGCCGATACCCGTCTGACCAATCAGGGTGACGGCGGCATCCTCATCAGGTTCAATGGCATAAACGGCTTTTTGTACTTGGCTTATCCACAGCGTTTCGTTATAGCGGATATCCAAGGACGGTTTGCAGATGATGCGTTCATTGTCCTTGTCGGAAAAAGCCGTGCGTATCATCTGCTCGCGCTCGTCATACAGCCACGGATTGCGCGGGGTACGCGGTTCATGGGACGAGCCGATAAGAATAAGGATTTTCTTGGAAACCTTCAGTGCCTCTTTGACAATCTTTTCATGACCAAGATGAAACGGTTGGAAACGGCCAACGAAAACGGCCAGATCATAATCGTATTGCATGACAAGCTCCTTGTATGCGAATGAAATCTCGCACCATCTTACGCGGGATAGGCGGCGCGGGTCAAGCATTCTTGATACGGGACAACATCTTTTGCCGCAGGGCCATAACTGCATAAGCTACAGATAATATCCATTTCCTGTGTCAGCGTATTTAAAAAGCCGTTTTCATCCGCCTGATGCACTGTATCGTTCAGCACATAAGACAGTGTTTCATCTGCTTGATCCAGACAAGTCACAGCCAGTCTGGGCAGTATTTCAATATCATCACCTTGAGCCTCACGAATATCATGCCAGACACTTTGTTTTAACAAATCGATATTCAACCAGGCAAAACGCAAGCTCCCCTGATGCAGGTTTGGAATATTGGTAATATCCGTGACGTTTTTATACGGAATGTTCGGCAGTTCAAAAGGAAGGGGGCCGGCACCGTGACGGGTCAGATAACAGCGCGTGACATAAACGGTTTCCAAGGCGGTAATGCCAAGTTTCTTGGCCAGCGGAATAACATTCTTCAACCCTGTGTTCGAGCGGGTGACATGCGGGAACCAGTCATGGTTTTGGTCAAGTAGCAACCCTTGTGCGCCTTCAAAAACAAAAGTGGTGTTTCTATCCAACCGTTCAACCGGTGTCAGTGTTACGTTATGCAGAAAATGACGTACGGTGTGCAGGAAATGCTGTACAATGGCCGGCTCGCAAAGGCGCGCTGTCCATTCCGGCGCTATGTCCCGAATGCCCAAGGCATTCAAGCGCGGTTTAACCCAGTGTTTTTGAATTGCGGCCAGTTTTTTCAGTAGCGTTTTTTCATTCAGACAGTCCCTTACTGTCAGGCTATGGGGAGAATGGTAATGGCGTTCGATGGTCTCGCCAATACCGGTGCCGCAACTGCCATGACGTTGTGCCCCGCGTTGCTGTTCGGCAATCTGGTTAATCATCATGTCATACGGGGTGGTGACTGGTGCGTCCGGGTCAACGGCGATGCGCGGTGATAATCCTTCCTTGTGTAACAGATTCCATTCCCGTTCGAATAGCAGAGGATTGCACAGGAAATACGATGACAAATAGGTTCTTGCTCCCGAAAAGCTGCCGCTACCGATATGGTGGAAAACATGGCGGTGACCGCTGGGCAACTGGACAGTGTGGGCGGCTTGGGCACCACCGTTAAAACGGATAACGGTGGCGTTCCCATTGGTTTGACGAGCCAGATAATCGGTGACGAGGCCTTTCCCCTCGTCACCTAAATTGGCACCTATAACAACATAAGCGCGTGTCATGGCATTAGCTCCCGTAACCTAAGGTTTTCGGCCTCCAGACACCAACGGTTTTCGAATTGTCGTTGACCGTGGCCGGTGTGGTAATGCCTTCGATGGCTTCCTTAATCACCAGCGAGGTATCGCCGTTCCACGAAGCCGCGACATCGTATTTGTTTTTACCGGCCATAACTTCGAGTGTCGAAGTAATAATTTCCGGTATCTTGGTATAATCGGAAACCGGTATTACCCGCTGTCCCAACAGATCTTTCCAGCAATTATCGACATATTGCGGTTCATAACGGTAATTATGCCCCTGCTTGATGACCAGATGGAATACGTCGTAACGTTCCTCGACCATGCGCAGCAAATCCTTGGTATCAATGTCGGCCTGTACCGTGTCACCAAAAACCTCTTTAATATGCTCTTTGGTCAGGGTTGGCGGTACGCCTTCATCGCCCATGGTGAACAGGATGCCCTTTTTGCTGCGCTTGTCGAACGAGTCAATCTGGGTTTTACGGGCGGCAAAATACCACGGCAGGTGGTAACTTTCATTCATGTTGCCGCCACCACCTTCTTCCAGATACAAATCTTTCAACTGTTCGGCAATTCGGATGTCGGATTCAAACTGGGTGGCCTGTAGCGGGTGCCGGTCATAATCCGCATCACCAACAGCCATAAACATCAGATGCGGGTTTGGAATGGGTTGCCGTTCGATGATTTCGGTAGCCAGACGGTTCAGTCCGTCACGTACGAGCGCTTCGGGAATGCTGCCCATCGAGCCGGTAACGTCCAGCGCAATGATAATCGGTGTAGCATTCGGGTGGTTCTCGGAGTCACACGATTCACGGATTGTAATGTTTTTCGGGTCGAAATCCGGATTCATTTCGTTGGTAAAGATTTCTTCGCGTGTTTTTCCGCTCGTGTAGCTGGTTGTAAATGTGTCCCAATCTTCGGGTCTGTATGGATCGTATCCCATGATAAATCTCCTTTATGCAGGTTGATAGATGTGTTGCGGTGTCAGTTTGAATGGGTGGAATCGGCGTTCGCCAAAACTCTCGATGACGATTTTGTCCAACCACAGCCTATAATCTTCATAGGCATCACCGCTTCCGGGCACACAAAGCCAGTCCACCATCGGTTTAGGGATCTCACTGTCCCTTACGAGCCGTACGCCGGTACGGTCGCCCAACAGCTGACGGGACGTCGCACGCAACAATGCGTGGTCCGTGGCCTTGTCTGCCAAGCCTTTGTCCAATACATCACGCGGCGCACTGGCCAGCGTTTGATTGGGTAATCCGATTAATTCTTCCCCTTGCTTGCGGGTATACCACCAGCCGCCGAGCAAACAGACGGAGTGGTGCTGGGGGGAAACAAAAATTGTATTGATGTCGATATTGTTGTGTGCCAGTCCTGCCCATTGCAGGTACGAGGTTAGATTATGCATCCGGCTGACCATCCAGGCGGTGCTTTTGGCTTCGATTTTACCGCCGCAATGCGCCAGCACATCGGCGGCCAATACCATATCATCCGTTTTCTTGATAGTCAGGATATGATGGTCGGCGGTTTCCAGTACGCTATGGATTTCGGGCATGTAGCGGCTGGTTTTCTCGCGCATCGTATCGTTGGCGTAGCGCAAGGATTTGATTTGTTGGATGCCGTTTTTGAATAAGTCACCGTATTCCTTTTTAACGCGGTAGGTAACCAGCGAGTTTGAGATATAAAAATCGCCCAGCTCGAAGTCATGTTTTTTCAGATAACGGATTTTATATTTCTTGCCGTTCAGCGTGTTAATCAAAAGCTCGTTTGGATTGTGCCATGTTCCATTTTCTGTGCGGCGTTTGGCTGTGGTGTATAAATCGCCCACATGTTTAAAAACATCGGCGGCTTCGGGAGCAGGATTTCTGTCCGAATGCCATTGTTTGGCCAAAGCGCGGTATATGTCCTTTATCAGGTTTTTATCGGGAGCGCCGAAAATTCGTTCGGGTTGGTCTTCGGGAATAGCCAGAATTTGTGCAGCCGTCATTTTTTGTGCGGCAAGTTTAAAATCATCCGTTTTGGTTTTTTGTGCTGTTTCCATGGGCTCTTATTTGCGTGTCTTGCAAGTGCCGTAAGTCCAATGGAATGGGGATATGGCGTTGCCCGACGATAGGAACAGCAAAACAGCCCGCTTGCATGGCAAACGTGCGCTCTTTTATGAAACTGTTGGCAAATAATAGCCTATCGATGGCTTTTTCTTGTGACACAACAAACTCCTTGTTGCTTAAAATTCCATGACGGTCTATCCGTCACTTCTGATTGTTACGATACGCCGCTGCACAAAAATTGTCAATAATTTTCGCACAATTATTTTTGTGAAGGGTGAAAAAGCCTAATAATGCGGGGGTTTATTGGCGGCGGCAAATTCGGTGGCCGATTGGCTGCCATCTTCATCTGCTCCGTCTTCCAGTTCGGAAACTTTGTCCTGAAGCGAACCCACCAGTTTTTTCAAACGGTCTATTTCCTGCCATTGGCGCGTAACCATCTCGCTCAATTCCTCGATGGATTTATCGTGATAGGCCAGCTGTTCTTCTAGTGCAGTGGTTTTATCGCTCATGCTTATTTCTCCGAGCTGACTTTCAGCGCTTCGATAAAGGCCGATTGCGGGATGTCGACACTGCCGTACTGGCGCATGCGTTTCTTACCGGCTTTCTGTTTCTCCAGCAATTTGCGTTTCCGCGTCACGTCACCACCGTAACATTTGGCCACCACGTCCTTGCGGTACGGGGTTAGGGTTTCACGGGCGATGATTTTACCGCCAATAGCCGCCTGAATGGCAATTTTGATGTTTTGGCGCGGAATAAGGTCCTTCAGACGTGAACAGAGCTGGCGGCCGCGATATTCGGCTTGCGAACGGTGGACAATCATTGACAGGGCATCCACAGGGTCGCTGTTGACCAAAATACCCATCTTGACCAAATCGCCTTCCTGATATCCGGCCATTTCGTAATCGAAGCTGGCATAGCCTTGGGATACCGATTTCAAACGGTCGTAAAAATCAAACACGATTTCATTCAAGGGAAGCTTATAGACCACCAGAGCGCGTGCGCCAGCATAGGTCAGCTGTTCCTGAATGCCGCGCTTTTCCTGACACAATGCCAGAATGCTGCCAAGATAGGTGTCGGGAACCAGAATGGTGGCTTTAATCCACGGTTCGGAAATCGTATCGATTTTAACCACGTCCGGCATGTCGGCAGGATTGTACAAATCAATCTGTTCGCCGTCGGTTTTGACGATTTTATAAACCACGGACGGTGCCGAGGCAATCAAATCCATGTCGTATTCGCGGTCAAGGCGTTCCTGAATGATTTCCATGTGCAAAAGGCCAAGGAAACCGCAACGGAAACCGACACCCAGTGCGGCGGATGTTTCCGGCTCGTAATGGAAGCTGGCATCGTTCAGAGCCAGCTTGCCCAGCGAATCACGCAGTTTTTCCAGTTCCGAACTGTCGGTCGGGAACAGCGAACAGAATACCACGGGGATGGACGGCTTAAAACCCGGGAGAGCTGTTTCACAGCGTTTTTTGGCGTGGGTGATGGTGTCCCCGACTTTGGTCAGCTGAATGTCTTTGATGCCGGCCGTGATAAAGCCGATTTCACCCGGGCCCAGTACGTCCACTTCCAGCCCTTTGGGAGTGAAGACACCGACCCGTTCGGCCTCGGCCTCGTGCTTGGATTTCATGAAGTAGATTTTGTCGCCTTTTTTCATGGTGCCTTCGATAATGCGCACCAGAATGACCACGCCCAGATATTTGTCATACCAACTGTCAACCAGCATGGCTTTAAGCGGGGCTTTGTCGTCTTTCTCCTGTGGAGCCGGCAGGCGGGTGACAATGGCTTCGAGCAGTTCGTCAATACCGACACCGGTTTTGGCGGATACCGGAATAGCCTCGGAAGCGTCAATGCCGATAACATCCTCGATCTGTTCTTGAATGCGCTCGGGTTCGGATGCGGGCAAATCAATTTTATTTAAAACGGGAATAATTTCATGGTCTTTATCCATGGCCTGATAAACATTAGCCAGTGTTTGCGCCTCGACCCCTTGGGTAGAATCTACCACCAGAATTGACCCCTCACACGCGGCCATCGAGCGGGATACTTCATAGGAAAAATCCACGTGGCCGGGGGTGTCCATTAGATTCAGGGTGTATTCGTTGCCGTCTTTGGCGGTATAGAGCAGGCGCACGGTCTGTGCTTTAATCGTAATGCCGCGTTCGCGTTCGATTTCCATGGAATCCAGCACCTGTTCCTTCATCTCGCGGTCGGACAGGCCGCCGCAATGCTGAATCAGGCGGTCGGCCAAGGTCGATTTACCATGGTCGATATGGGCGATAATCGAAAAGTTGCGAATGTGGCTTTGTGTCGTCATAAAAAAGTCTTACTCCCTGTTTGAAAAGGGAATATGCATTTTTTTGACTGGTTTTGCAATGTTTTTACGCAGGAAATACCATAAAAAATCTGGACATTTTGGCAAAATTTGCTATTTTTATAGAC
>QKJH01000007.1 GCA_003250865.1 Alphaproteobacteria bacterium
CTTTATAAGATTGGAATCACTCATTGATAAATTAAAAGAAATACATCCTTATGATGTGCCGTGTATTATCCAAATCGATGCCCGGTCTACCCCTGAATTTGCCGGTTGGCTGGAGGGGTAAGAACAAACATGTATGATGAAAATATAAAATTTTTGGCGGTGGTTGATGGGTTGAAAACGGAAACCCGCTGGGATGGTATGCGAGCTTGGGCACAGTTTAAAAACAGTGAACAAATGGAAAGTGTCGCCGATCATTCGTGGCATTTATGTTTGTTAATTATGACGGTTGTGCGCGGCGATACCTTTGCCCACATTGATGTGTTAAAATGTCTGAAAATTGCTGTTATTCATGATTTAGCCGAAGTCATTACGGGGGACATCAATGCCTATTTGGTGACGAAAGGTGTTGTTACACCAGAAGACAAAATGAAAATGGAAGAACAAGCCATTAATAATATGATTAAAAATGTTGATGAGAGGGTGCGTTCTGAAATAGTTGATTTGTTCCATGAGTACGGCAGCGGGGTATCGCGCGAGGCCGTATTGGTAAAAGCCTTGGACAAGATTGATGGCTGGTTGCATTTTATTGAGCATGCATCCCCTGATTTTGCGGATTCATTTGGCATGGAAGGCGTTCGTCATATGGGATATTGGGGCAATAAACAGGTTCAACGCTGCCCGGAATTAAAGGATTTTTCCGAGGAGGTGAAATCCCGCATGCGTACAAAGTACGAACGAAGCGGCGTTAAATGGGAAGATGACGTGTTTAACCTGAAGTGGGATTAATCGCCATCTGAAATGCTTGCGTACCGGTGCGGTTTAAGATAGCTAAAACTTCATACCTTTACATTGGCGATATAGTCTTTCAGGCGCTTCATGGCGTCGGTGCGTTTTTCCTGTAGATCTTCCAGCTTATCCATGATGTTTTCCAGCGTGTCTTCCTGTTCTTCCATCTGTTTCAGATAGCGTTTGGACAAATCGGAATTGACCGATACGGCGGCCAGATTTTCGCGGATGCGTTTCTGGTCTTCGACAATGCGCTGTTTGCTCTGGTTCAAATTCTGGATTTGTGTGTCAAAATCATCCACCAGACCGCGCAGTTGGAACAGGCGGGAAAAGACTTTCTTGGCTTCGGGGCTAATGGATTTCCAGCTACTGATATAACGGTTCAGGTTCTGGCTGTGAATATCAGCCACGGCGAGCGATTGATGGGTAATGCGCTGTAAGGTAACGGGCACTTTGGCCTGTTCGCCTGCTTTAACAGTCGCTTTGATGCGGTAATGGCTGTCGGTTTCCGTGACATCCGTTTCAGGGCTAACCAGCTTCCAGTCACCGCCGCGCTTGGCATGTTCGATAATCACCGTGCGGTCTTCGTCTTTGGGGGCCTTGATAACATAGGTGGCGGTGCTCTCCATGGCTTGTGTAACCTGCATCATGCCGCTGACAATGGTGATGTCCGTCGTGCGGTTGTCGTTTTCGTAGCTGGTATTAATCAGGGTTTTGCCATCTACGGCAAAGGATAGCATGCGGGAATCGCCTGCATTGACCAGCGGCATTTGTGCATCGCCAATATAGGTGTTTTCGGCACCTTTGTCAGGGGAGTACAGTGTGACAATACCGGGAGGCAGTCCTGTTTTCCCGTCATTGGTCATATTCAGCGAAGCCAACGGGTGCTGGGCATTGACATCACTTTGATACAGATAGATTTTCTCGGCCTTTACATCGGTATTGATAAAGGGAACCATCATGCTGTATCCCGATTGCAACGACACGGTTTCGGGAAAGTTGAATACCATTTGTCCGGCCGCTTCGGTTGACAGGGCGACATTGCCGCCGCCGGCCATGTTCAGGGATTCTTTTGCAATCATCGGAGCGGCTTCCATGATTTCATCGGCCATGATGTTTTGTGTCAGGGTGGAGCGCGCTGCACTCTTCATTCTGGCAGCACCGGCAAATTCTGCCATTTCGGGTGCGGGGGGCATGGCAGCAGCCATATCAAACTCACCCGTATCTTTGCGCGGCATGACTTTGCCGAATACTTCGACGGGCAGGGTCGGGCGGTCAACATAAAAGCTGTCATACAGGTTTTGGCGATAGGTTACGGGATTACCCGATACCAGAGACAGGTTGATGTCATCCCAATCGCCGCCGGTGGTGTTTTCCAATACCGCCCAACCTTGGACGAAGGCGGTAGTGGCATCTTTTTTCGGTAAAACGATACGGTAGGCAGCCTTCCACAACGGGGCATCCACGACATAGGACAGGCCGACTTTGCGCGCATTGTCACCCGATACAGTCACGGTAACGTCGCGTGTATCCTGTTTGCTTTGTTCTTTGACGGCAGTCAGCGCGCGCTCTAAATCCTTGTTTAGTGACGGGTCAAGGAACTTAACGGTGTTCAAATTATTCAGCGTGACTTCGTTCATGCCATCATCACCCATCACGGTCAGGATATAGTCATGGGTCAGCGTGTCGCCGTTTTCACCCATCACGGGGCGTTTGTGAATACTCATCAAACGGCCGGAAGCTTTTTCCTGTCCTTCTACCGTGATTTTCTGTCCTTTGAGAGAATTAAGCAGATTGGCGGGATGCGCCAAATCTTCCTGTGAAAAAGGCAGGTCGGTGAAAAGCTGTGTCAGGCTTTCCTGTCCGGCCAATGAGACGCTATTGATTCTGCCGCTATTATCCAGAACGACAAGGCTTTTCAAAATGTCGTCTACCTGATTGCGACGCACGGGCAGGGAGAGCGTGTCTTTACCGCTTGTGACCTCGGCGCTCCAGTCAAACTGCGCCAAACCGCTGGTCGACAAGGTAATGTTTTTCAGCGTTAAATCGGCAGCAAAAGCACCGCTGACACCGAAAAAGACGGCGCTTGAAAGCAAAGCGGACAGGACAAGACGGTTACGGTTTGTGGACATGGTATTCCCCTTGGAAAAGTGAAACAGATAATCATTTGATAAAGATACGCGGTTATTCAGATACGTCCCGAACGATAACATTCAAGGCACCAACAATTGTATCCATCGGTGCCATGGTTTTTTTCGCATCTTCTAAAACCATTTCAACCATACGGATAGCGGTGGTGCGCGGCATGGTGCGTTCCAGATTGAAATACTCGGCTTCCTGACGGATGGCGGCATAGGCTCCGGCCAAATCACCGGCCAGCTTGGCACCGAAAATGGAAATCTTGTCGACATTGGCATCAAAGACGGAGCGCGACAGAGGCGGGCGCTGGTGGATGAAATCGCCGCTTTCCTCGTACTGTGCCGGGATATCCGTATCACGCAAATTGCGCAAAAGCTCGTTGTAAATGGTGATAAAGGATTCACACTTGATTTTATTTTCCATCAACTCACCGGCCAGAGCGGCGGCAATAACGGTGCGTTCGCGTTTATTCAAAGAGGCTTCGGATTTTTTCTGAATGGCAAGATGTTCTTTTTGTACCCGGCGCAAGGAGGCGATGCCGATAATCAGGGTCAACGCAATTACAACAGCGCCGAGCAGCGATCCCAGAAAACCCGATAGCGGTGTAAACCAGTCCGCATTATCAATCAGCCATTCTTTCATGAAATAAACCTTTCTACACATAAGCCCCCGGAATCGGTGACATATCTTATCCTTAAACTACCCTATTTTCGCGGGCGTGGCAATTCATGTAGGCGATAATTTTTCCCTAGTTATTCTTTGGGAAAACAATGTAATCGGTTGTCCAGACGCCAAAAGCCTTGGGGTTGCGTGTTTGAATGTACACGCGTCCAGGTCCTTTGAATTTACAGGCCAGTCCTTCGCCCGATGTGGCGGCGGATACCCATGTTTTAGCCCCTTTGGTAATAGTGTAGCTCATGTCGGCATCCCATGCTACCAGATGGCCGTTATCAATAAGAATTTCCTCGTCCTTGCCCAGCTCAAGCAGCTTAACCGAACCGAACGCCGATAAAAAGCCCTGTCCCTGACCACTCATTTTGATGATGAATAGCCCTTCGCCGGAAAACAGTCCTTTGGTCAGGCTTTGCACCTTGGTGCTGGTTTTTACAGTAGTTTCCGAAGCCAAATAGCTGTTTTTTTGGACAATCAGATCTTTTCCTTGTGAGAGGGTAACCGGCACAATCTCTCCCGGGGCGGAGGGGCCGAGCAATACCCAGCCGTCCTGTTTCTTGTCGGCTGCGATTTCCTGTAGGAAGAAAGACTCTCCCGTCAAAAGTTTGCGTCCTAACGCACCCAACAGGCCGCCATCCATTTTGCCTTTGAGTGAAAGTGTTGTTGGCATGGCAATCATGGCGTTGGACTCCGCTTTGACGGATTCTCCTGCGGCGAGGTGGATGCGCAATGCCGGAAATGCGTTGCCGCCTTCGATTTTATAATGCATGGTTGTTGTCCTAGGAAGAGAATGAAATTAAGGGTTTCTTTATTGTGCCGTGATTAAATTGTTCAGGCAAGAGGCTTATTCAGCTAAAAAAACTTTATTCTTGCGGCCTTTTTTGCTATGTTATACATAATTTCATATTCAATTAAATCATTTTGGGGCATCCATGCGTGATACGCTCGATAAATTGTTGCAAAAAATGGGCATAGGGCACCCGATTTCCCCCTATGAAACCATTCCCTATGATTTTTTTAATGAAAAGAATGATATGGACTTTATTGCCATGGTTTCTCTGACCGGCAAACGCGGCGATTTTTACGCCGAAGTACAGGTTATCCAGCATGTTGAAGGGCAGGAAAGACCCAAGTTTAATCAAGTCTTTTTTATGCACGCCAAACATGAACATAAAGACGTTTATGTTGTCGATTACATGCGTATTCTGGGGCGTCCGGTTCACGGCGTATACAAGGGCTGGTTCCCCAAAGGAGCCCGTTTCTTCAGCCAATGTGTCACCCACATTAATAAGAAGGTCATGCCCGATTTTGAAATGATCTATCAAACCTGTTTCGGTGAAGATAAAAAAGGCGGCGGCTATTCCGGCGGTTCCAGCTCGCGTGCCTTTAAACAAGATGTCAAAGTTCCGGCGATGAAAACCGGAAAGTTCTAATGCATGACGGCTATTCGCAAGCTAACTGATAGCGATAAAACCAATCTGGAAGATTACCTTTCCAATTACCCTGATACGACCATGTTTTTACGCGGCAATATACGTCAGGCGGGGCTTGTTTTTTCGGGGCAACGTCACGGTGGTGATTATTGGGGATGTTTAAAGAAAGATGGCGCGATAACGGGTGTTGTCGCGTTGTTCTGGAACGGCAATATCATGATGCAGGCTGATAGCGATACGATATTGCGTGATATATTGGACTATGCAAGACAGGAAATTGACCGACCGATTGCAGGGGTGTTGGGGGATGAAAAACTGGCACGTGTGATTAAGGATGCGTTCGGTTTTGATGGCCATGAATATATGCTGGATGCTTGCGAGAAACTCTACGCCCTGAATCTTGCTGATTTGATTATTCCTCAAGCCAAAGATGAAGCGGACTATGCCATGGTGCATGCTTCGCAAATCGCAGAAGATGTTCTTCGGCAATGGTGTCATGATTACGAAGTCGAAGCCATTGGAAGAACCCCCGGAGAAGAGCTGGAGTTGTTTCTTGATGAACAGGTTTCTCGTCGCCAAAAGCGGGACTCTGATACATGGGTTTTATTACGCAATAATGTGCCGGTATGCTTCAGCGGCTTTAATGCCCGATTGCCGGATACAGTACAAATAGGGCCTGTCTGGACACCGGTTGATTGCCGCTCACAGGGGTATGCCCGTCTTCTGGTTGCTAAAACGCTAGAAAAAGCCAGAGATGAAGGTGTTGTCAAATCCATTCTATTTACCAACTTGCCGCAAGCCTGCAAAGCTTATGAAGCTGCCGGTTTCAAGCGTGTTGGTAATTATCAGCTATCGTTGCTGAGCAAACCGCTTACGCTGTGATATTTAATACTGCCAGCCCAAAAACAACCCGTATATCACCAACATGACAACGCCCGTAACACGGTTGATGCGCGGTTGTGCCAATGCCCAGAGGCTGAATCCCGTCAGGACGGCAAGCATGAAATAGATGTTATAGGTTTCCGTGGATTCAATCGGCAGCGGAGCAACCGAGGCTGTCAGGCCGAGAATACACAGAATATTGAATACGTTCGAACCGACAACATTGCCGATGACCATGTCGTTTTCTCCCTTGCGCGAAGCGGTAATGGCTACGGTCAGTTCGGGCAGGGATGTGCCGATGGCAATAATGGTCATGCCGATAACGGCATCAGGAATATGCATAAGCTCGGCTAGCTGAACCGCGCCGCGTACCAGAATGTCCGCGCCAACAGCCAATCCGGCAAGTCCCAGTATGACAAAAAGAAACGCCATGGCAGTCGTTGAGTATGACTTTTTAACCAGGTCATCTTGAGGAATCGGTAGCGGTTGTTCGTCTTTTTTGCTTTGGCGAATTTGAAAAGCTACATAGGCAAGCAAAACGGCAAACATGGCCATGCCTTGAAAACGGTCAATGCTGCCTTGGTGAAGAAAGAAAATCAGGGAATAGCTGGCAAGCAACATCATGATGAAATCGTTGCGCATGGTTTTCCAGTTAATCGTAAAAGCGCAAATGGCGGATGCCGCGCCCAGAATTAGAATGACATTGGCAATATTGGAACCGACAACATTGCCGATGGCTATGCCCGGAGCGCCCTTGATGGCGGCGTTGACAGAAACAATCAGTTCGGGCAGGGATGTCCCGAAAGCCACAACCGTAAAGGCAACAATCAGCGGAGAAATACCGATTTTTTGCGCAATGAATGATGCGCCGTCAACTGTCCAGTCGCCGCCTTTGACCAGCAAGTAAATGCCCAGAATAATGGCGCAGCAAGAAAAAACGATAAGATCGAAAGAAGAAAGAGTTGGCATGGTTCACCTGGATATAGGGTGTTAATAATCGGTTTTTATGCGTACAGCTCGCGGCGCAGCGTGCCGTATAAGTCCTGAATATTCTTACCTTCACAGGCTTTGCCGATGGCTTTGATTGTCCAGCCGTTTTCCTCACGTTTCATACGGAGCATAATCTTGGCTGTTTTATTGCTCTCGGCTTTGATGGCGTAATAGCCCAAAGGAATATTGCCGCTGGCATTTTGAATTTGGATATTACACTCGTCACATTCGGCAAAAGACTCGCCGGAAAATGAACTGATAACAAAAAAGATGCAATGAACTTTGTCCGGAACGGCTTGCAGGTTGATGGTGATGGCTTCGTCAATACCGCCGTTCTCGCCGGTGGTGTCGTCACCATTGTGCCAAACCGAACCGTCACGGCTTTTCAGATTGGCGTACCATACAGTGTCATGGGTTTGTCCGTCATCATCATACATGATGCAGGAAAAATCCAAATCAATCGGCTTGTCCTTTTTCAGGAGTTTACGAACCAGGCCAACATGTTTGCCTTGCCATGCCGCGCCGAAAACCAGTTGGGAAACGGGGGTGTCGGACAGGGAGTCGAGGGTGACTTTTTCGTCTTTGGAGAAAATTTTTGTCATGGTACTTTTACATCGGTTGGAATTAGAATTGTTGAAACTATAACAAACAATGCGCTATAAACCCAAGATGTAATTTTCAATTTGGCAAAAAAAGATGAAGGAGATTCGATGGCCTCTTACCAATATATCTATGTGATGAAAGGCTTGACCAAAGTCTATCCCGGAAACCGCAAAGTGCTCGAGGATGTTTGGCTGAGCTTTTATCCCGGAGCTAAAATCGGTATTTTGGGCTATAATGGTGCCGGTAAATCGACACTGCTTCGGATTATGGCGGGGATTGATAAAGAATATGACGGTGAAGCGTGGGCAGCCGACGGTGTAAAAATTGGCTATCTGGAACAAGAGCCGCAGCTTGATCCTTCGAAAACGGTACAAGAAAACGTTATGGTGGCTCTGGGGGAAACGAAAGCTCTGCTGGATAAATTTAATGAAATCAGTATGAAGTTTGCCGAAGTTGAAGATCCGGATGAAATGAATGCGCTAATTGAGGAGCAGGGCAAGTTACAAGAACAAATCGATGCGGTGGATGCATGGGATTTGGACAGGCAGGTTGAAATAGCCATGGATGCGCTGCGTTGTCCGCCGGGGGATTCGGATGTGAAGAGTTTGTCGGGTGGTGAAAAACGCCGTGTGGCATTGTGCCGTCTGTTGCTGGCTAAACCCGACATGTTGCTGCTTGATGAGCCGACCAACCATCTGGATGCCGAAAGCGTTCAATGGCTGCAGCGTTTTCTGGGTGACTATCCAGGAACTGTGGTCATGGTCACGCACGATCGCTATTTTCTTGACAATGTAACGGGTTGGATTCTGGAGCTTGATCGGGGACGTGGTATCCCGTACGAGGGGAATTACTCTGCGTGGTTGGAGCAAAAGCAGAAACGCCTGCAGCAGGAAGAGCGCACGGAAGAAGCGCGGCAGCGTACCTTGGCGCGTGAGCTTGAATGGATACGGCAGGGAGCCAAAGCGCGTCAGGCCAAATCCAAGGCGCGTATCACCGCTTATGAGAATCTTGTGGCCGAAAGCAAAAATGTTGATTTGGGCAAAACCCAGATTGTTATCCCTACGCCGGAACGTTTGGGAAACAAGGTTATCGAGGCAACCGGTGTTTCCAAAGGGTTTGGGGAGCGTCTGCTGATTGATGATTTGAACTTTAAGCTGCCGCCCGGCGGGATTGTCGGTATTATCGGGCCAAACGGTGCCGGTAAAACGACGCTATTCAAGATGATAACAGGACTGGAAAAACCGGATTCGGGTGAAATCGTTTTCGGCGATACCGTCAAGTTGGGGTATATCGACCAGACACGTGAAACGCTTCATGCCGAAAAAACCGTGTGGGAAGAAATATCGGACGGCCTGGATTTAGTCGATTTGAACGGTCGAACGATGGCCAGCCGTGCCTATGTTTCCTCGTTCAATTTCCGTGGCCCTGATCAGCAAAAACTGGTAGGGCAGTTGTCGGGCGGTGAGCGTAACCGTGTGCATTTGGCAAAGATGCTTAAATCCGGCGCGAATGTCCTGTTGCTTGATGAGCCGACCAATGATTTGGATGTCGATACGCTACGGGCGCTTGAAACAGCGTTGGAGACTTTCCCGGGCTGTGCGGTTATTATTTCGCACGACCGCTGGTTTCTTGACCGCATGGCGACCCATATTCTGGCTTTTGAGGGGGATAGCCATGTTGAATGGTTTGAAGGAAACTTTGCCGATTATGAGGAAGATAAAAAAAGGCGTTTGGGAGCTGATGCAGCCGATCCTCACCGAATCAAGTACAAAAAGATTGCCTAAATAGGGTGAAAAAAGAGGTCGAAAGGCCTCTTTTTTTGTGCATTAACCGCGTATAAGGGATTGCCTTTTATTGTGTAAACTGGGATAATGGCAAAACTTAACAGTTTCTTTAAAAAAGATAGAATTTTATGAAAAATTGTGCTATTATAAACAATAATAGAGGGTTGTAACAAAGGGCGTCGAACATATGTCATTCGAAACATATAGTCAGAATATATCTGCACGAAAAGTTCTTAAATTTGCGTTGTTGCCGGATTTTAAATCACGTTTTCAGCAGTTGGGACAAAATCTTTCCTTTTTTGTCATGTTTTTTGCCTCTTTCTTTAATACTGCAGGCCTGATTCCGGATAATCACCCATGCTTACGCTTTGATAATGCAGGACGCTATGGTTTTAAGGATGTGATTGGTATTGCATACGGCAATATCAAGTGGCAACGTGCCGGTATCCCGCAAATATTGATGTTTTTTGCGGTTATTGTCTCTTTGGTAATGTCCGTTGTGCTGATTTTCTCGACTCTGTTTTATTATCTGGTCAGTTATGCTCATGCCCAAAGCATTTTTTCACTCGATAGTAGTCAACCACAGGAAAATGAGTATGCGCTTCAGTTTCTGGCGCGTGTTTTTGGTGATACCGGGATTGGCGCCTTTGACCCTAACGAGAATAGCGCGGGCTATTCATGGCTAACAGTTGCCTTACAGAAAATGTTGGCCATTTATAGCGAGACCATGATGATTATTGGCGGCTTTATTGTTTTATACTATATCGTTACAGTTGTTGTTGAAGCGGCACAAACCGGCAAGCCGTTGGGGGGGCGTTTTTCTGTCTGGGCACCGGCGCGTCTTGCCATTGCCATTATGATGCTTGTCCCTGTGCCAACATCCGGCGGTTATAACGGGGCTCAGTTAATTATTTTTCAATCCATTTCTTGGGGTAGCAATCTGGCTACCAATATATGGGTGACGGGACTGAATGCGTATAAGAGCCAATGCGATACCAGTACGATGGAAAACTGTATGGTTGGCTTTCCACAGACAAGCAACAATGCCGAATTTATTCGCGGGGTTTTTCTTATAACGGGATGTCAGGCGGCATATAATGCCAAAGTTGCCGATGGTGGGGTGGATTCCAGTCAGCGCGTTACGTTGCGGGTGGTTCCGGACTACGCGACAAAAACCACTATTCACAACTATGGCACAAAAGTGGATCAGGATTATTGCGGATCCTATCAGCTTCCGTGGACAGCAGCAGAAGAAAGCGGTTCCTGGTCAACCGGCGAAACATTCTCCGCGGGGCCGCCGTCCTTTGAAACGATTAGTATGAATGAAGGGATTAACGCCGTAAAACAGGGGTATATGGGAGCCTATGCCTCTTTGTTTGAAGGCAATTGGGATGTGATTACCGTTGCCGAAGAAATTGTCAGCATTATCAATCCGGGTGATAGTGGAAATGCCGACGAGCTTTACACACAGGACAAGCTGGATCGCCACGTTATTTTAAGCTGGTCTGCTAATTACAAAGCCGCACTTGATGCCAAAGTAAAAGAGGCCATTGAAAAACAAAATACCCTTGCAGACATTGTTTTACCCATGGGCAAAACGGGGGGCTGGGCCAATGCCGGTGCCTTTTTTATGACGTTGGCACGTTTGAATGGTGGTGTTCAGTCGGCCGTATCGAATTCCCCATCCATTATAAAGATGCCGGAAATTCTAACCAATCCTCAGATCACGCCATCAGGTGTTGATGAAGATAACAAGGGGATTGTCACGGTTCATGAAATGATGAAAAAGATGGTAAAATGGTGGAATGATTATCCTCTTAATGATAACTCGGCTTCAGAGCTTAATATGTACGGTTATGGCCGCATGCAATCCGCCAGTCCCGATGATGCAACCGGACAGGCCGGTTCAATTGATGCCAATTCCGTTTTCAACTTTTTCACGGGGCCGTTGGGACACAGTCTAAAGGTTCAGGATACGCTTAACCCGTTGGGTGAGTTGATGACTCTAGGGGGGATTATTACAAATACTGCGTTGTTAGGCGTAATCTTTGGTGCTGTATTTACTAACGCTCTTGGCGTTCCCGGTCTTGGCTATTTTATCATGACCATTAGCGGTCTGTTTATGGCTATGGGCGTTGCACTGTGGATTGTTTTGCCCCTGTTGCCATTCTTTTACTTTACTTTTGGCGTGGTAAACTGGGTTATTGCTGTATTTGAGGCGATCGTGGGTGCGCCGTTGTGGGCTTTATCTTTCTTAAAAATTGATGGCGCAGGGCTTCCTGCCGGTGGCATGAACGGTATTTACCTTATCTTCCTTTTGTTTATTCATCCGACTTTGATGATTTTTGGATTGATTGGTTCAATTTTGGCATTTAGTGCCGCTGTGAGTTTCTTGAATACAACATTCTCCCTTGCTATGGAAAGCATCGCATCGGGGCAACCGGCATCGGGAATCAGCGGGTTTTTCTATATCATCATGTATGTCATTATTGTCTATATGCTGGGGCAATCCTGCTTTAAAATGATTGACACCATTCCCAAGAAGATTGTTCGTTTTATGAAAGGTAATGATACCTCTACTTATGGGGAATTGGGCGATGCTCAAGGTTTGCAAAAACATACGCTTGTTGCTGCCACAGTGATGACCGGCTTGGGTAGTAGTGCGCACGGTCTGGCTGATAAGAATAAGCTTAAGAAAAAAGACGACGATGGCGATAAAAATCCTTCGGGTCTGTCATAGGGATGTAGCATGACTGAAAAAACCTCGGCAAAACTGTTTCGAATTTTCAACCGTCCCGAAGTCAATAAACGGTTTCGGTATATCGGCTACCAGTTTTCCATGTTTGTGTATTTCTTTATTCGGGTGTTTGTTCGTGCTGGGTTGATTCCTGTGAACCATCCATGCGCAAGTATGACTAATATTGGTAAATATGAGTTTAGCCAAGTCATGGGGGTGGCTTTTTCCAATATTCAGTGGAATAGACATGGTCTCGCGCAAATAATGATTTTTGTGGCGGTTATGCTGTCTGTGGCTCTTATGATTGTTTCAATTGCTATTATACTTATACAACTTGTTTTTCAAACAGGCATGGCGTATGCACAAACACCTCCGGCGATTGATCCGAATACACACATGTTTACCAACCCGGTCAATAATTCAGGACGGGATACCGATTGGGTTTTTCAATTGCTCAGTAACATTTTTGGTGATACCGGTCTGGGATATTTTGCGGGGTCATCCGGATTTAATGCGACGTGGATACATCAGGCCTTAACGTCAATGTTGTCGTTGTACAGCATCGCCATGATGGTCGTTGCCGCAATCATTATTGCATATTATATCACAACGGCCGTGCTTGAAACCTCTGCCGAAGGGGTTCCGTTTGGCCAACGTTTTAATATGGTGTGGGCTCCGATACGATTTGTTCTCGCTCTGGCTTTGTTGGCGCCGCTTAGTAATGGTTATAATGTTGCGCAATTAGTTGTTTTTCAGGCAGCGGATTGGGGTAGCGGGTTTGCGTCCTATATTTGGGCAAGCGGCTTGCAGGCCTTTGGCAGTCAGGAAGTTATCGGACGGCCTGCATCCGCCAGAGGAACATCCTTTATTCGTGGGCTATGGCTTAGCTCCTTGTGTATGTCGTCATGGAACCAGTACGTAAATGATCAAAGTGACACGTTGAAGACGGATATGATACGTATTACGACCTCAGTTGATACGCAAAAAGGGGTGGATGGCGAAAAAGTAAAATCCATTATCTATCGTTTTGGTAATCGTACCGCCCCCGATTATTGCGGTGCTTTGCGCATTCCGATTGTTGAAGAGCAGGTTGTTCTAAGTAATGGTTTGATGAAAAATCAAGGTGCCAGAATTATTCAGGCCAAATATCAGGATATTTTCTATGAGCTGTCGGGCGGGCTGGGTAAAATTGGCGTGGGTACCAGCACGCATGGTTGGGGTGATCCGTCCGAGCTAGTTGATA
>QKJH01000036.1 GCA_003250865.1 Alphaproteobacteria bacterium
GCATCTTCAATCGCTTCAAGCGGGACGCGTCGTTGACTTTCGGGTATGGATGCGACGTAGGTATTTAAATCAACGGTATCGAAAACCTTATTATATTGCGGGTCAACCGAGATGAAACGGGCAAAAGGGGTTTCATAACCTTCGTAAAGAGAAATATAAAGGTGTGTTTGAGCCATTTCAAATTTGGCAGCCATGATATTGTCATCAATCATTTCGCAGATAGGGCTAATCCCGTAATGTTCTCGCATGTGCTGCACAGATTCATATTGGAGCAGCATGGAATATATATTGGCTTCAAACATATCCATGGTCGTGTTTTTTTCCGGGTTATCCGGAAAAACAAAGGAAGGATCGGTGTATACATTACGCAATCTCATGACAACAGCTTTGCGTTCCCATGTGTTAAGCATATCAAACTGCGCTAGACGGAACAGCTCGAACACATCCGTAATGGATGTATCATACTGTACATCCTGCATGGCCAAATCAATTTCATCCGTATAGTAAGATGTTGGTTTATAGTCTTCACCGTATTTTTCCGCATCCGTTTGCTGGCCAAGGATTTTTTTGGTGTTTTCTTCATCTTCCCGGATTTTTTTGTACTCTTTAAAATCGTCATCTGAAACAGGGCGTGTTGTAGGGGCACGGTACAGGTGTTTGTCCAGTTTCATGTCTGAAACCGCGGTGCCGGATTGACGCATGATTTTGGCATATTCCGCTGCCTTGTCATAAGCATCAATGGTTTGCTGAACCAAAGCAACATTAACAGGCGCGTAATGACCGCTAAATATGGCATAATATCTCTGTTCGGACATCAAGTCGTTTTCCATTTCTATCCGGAAATTCATGTGTATTGTTTGCAATTCTTCCGGTGTTGCCCCTTCGCAAAATTCTTCAAACGTAAAATCGCGTAGAAACTGAAACTGCTTAATACGGTATTCACATGCTTCAATGAATAATTTAGCCTGTTTACGGTTTAGATTTTCGGGAAAATTGACATTGGCAAAGCCGCCAAGAGTGTTAAGGCCGGGTTTATTCGATTGCTGGTGTGTACGCGTACTCATGAAAAACGGTTTTCCTCTTAACGGTATAAATTTATTGACTTATGTCTTGTGGTGTTATGGTTAATGTATGTATCGTGCCGGACTATGTCAATAAAAAAACCGTGATTATCACCTTTTTTAACTTTTTTTGTTTTTTTCCCGTTTTTCCCTTGCTCAAATGTGAAAAACAATGCAATATCGCTGGTGTTCAATTGCTAGCTCAAATAGTAATTATCGATTCTGAATCCTAAAACTTGTGGAGATTATTTAATGAAATTGAAATTGTTTTTAAGCATGTTGGTCGCTTTGTTCGTTGTTTCCGGTGCAGCTATGGCTGAAGAAGAAATGCCGACCCCGACCGAAGAACCGGCTGTTGAAGCTGTTGTTGAAGAAGCTGCTGCTCCGGCTGAAGAAGCTACCGAAGAAGCTGTTGAAGCTACTGAAGAAGCAACTGAAGAAGCTGTTGAAGCTACCGAAGAAGCAACTGAAGAAGCTGTTGAAGCTACCGAAGAAGCTGTCGACGAAATGGAAGAAGAAGTTCAAGAATAATCTTGAGTTTCTCTTTATGCTTAAAAAGCCGGGCACATTCCCCGGCTTTTTTATTTTTGACTGAATTGTTTTTTATGGTTGTAACGTTCTAGACGCAACAGACTGAGCTTTGGTCTGTGACTTTTCATTTAAGATAAGGCTAATTCGATCCGCAGAATTGAATTGTGGAAATTTTTGTTTTGTTGCGACAACGGTGATGGGAATATCCAATTTGCTTGTCACTTCGGATACATCCAGTAGTGAATTTCCCTCATAGTTTTTTAGTTTATCGATAATTTTGTATGTTTCCGACATGCCAATCTGATAGCGGTGGCGCATATTTCTGGCAATTTCGGACAGCGGCATGTTGCCGGCACCGACTGAGCGGTTTTTCTTAAAGGATTTAAAGCGCGTATTGCGGTGAATTTCACAATAAACCAAAGCTTCGTCAAGGCTAAGTCCGTCCAGATTAGGTTGTGTTGGTTTACATACTGTTTGTTTGTTGTTTGAAAATTCTGATGTAGTCATGTTACGCACCTCAATTTTTTTTTTATGATTGGAGGATAATAGGTATTGGTATTGGTTATGTCAATATAAAAACAGCAAGTGGATGAAAAAGCTTGCAATCCTGACGGGTTTTGTGCATTTTAACGCCCAAAATATGCGAAATGAATAAAAGGCAAAAGATGACGGAAAAAGACTGTTCCTGTAACGAGTGCGGTTGCGGCAATAAAAAAGATGATACCGTAAGCGATAGCTCGATTGAAATGGTGACCTTCGGGTGCCGTTTGAATAGCTATGAGTCCGAGGTCATGCGCCAACATGCCGCCGCCGCCGGTATGAAAAATATCATTATCTTTAACACCTGCTCCGTCACCAATGAAGCCGAGCGTCAGGCGCGCCAGGCCATTCGCCGTGCCAAAAAAGACAATCCGGATGCACAGATTATTGTTACGGGGTGTTCAGCACAGATTGCCCCCGAGAAATACGAAAAAATGCCGGAAGTAGCCAAAATCATTGGCAATGATTTGAAACTGAAACCCGAAACATGGGGAGCAAAAGCCAAAACCGACAGGGTGCAAGTCAATGACATTATGGCGGTCAAGGAAACGGCCGGCCACCTGATAAACGGCTTTGACGGTCAGACGCGTGCCTTTCTTCAGGTGCAAAACGGTTGTGACCACCGCTGTACATTCTGCATTATTCCATTCGGGCGAGGTAACTCGCGTTCGGTGCCGATTGGCGAGATTGTCGATCAGGTGCGCATGCTGGTGGATAAGGGCTTTAAAGAAGTCGTTTTGACCGGGGTGGATGTGACTTCTTACGGGACGGATTTACCGGGGGAGCCGACTTTGGGACAGATGATACGCCGCTTGCTGATGTTGGTACCCGATTTGCCGCGTGTGCGTTTGTCTTCGCTTGACCCGATTGAGATTGACGATGATTTATGGCACCTGATTGAACACGAGTCACGTCTGATGCCGCATTTGCATCTGTCCTTTCAGGCAGGGGACAATATGATACTCAAACGTATGAAGCGCCGCCATTCCCGCGAAGATGCCATTGATTTTTGTAAACGGGCGAGGGCAGCACGTCCCGATATGGGCTTTGGTGCCGATATTATTGCCGGCTTTCCCACCGAAACCCAGGAAATGTTCCAAAACACGCTGGACTGCGTGCGCGACTGTGATTTAACGTATTTGCATGTGTTCCCGTATTCCTCGCGCCCTAACACACCTGCGGCACGTATGCCTCAGCTTAAAGGTGATGTGATAAAGGACAGGGCGGCACGTCTGCGTGAACTGGGCAAAGAGCAGGAGCTGGCCTTTATGCGGCGCTTTATCGGGCGTGAGGTTGCAGTGCTGATGGAGCGAGGCCAAATCGGCCATACCGAAGAATTTATCCCTGTGGATTTTAATGGCTATGATGGTGATGTGCCACCCGCAGGTGAACTGGTTAC
>QKJH01000070.1 GCA_003250865.1 Alphaproteobacteria bacterium
AGACGGGCGGTTATACATTTGAGAGGTTGGTGGTACGACGCGAATCAGGCCTTTGACCCCTATCTTCCACCAGCTTATCAGGCGCGCACCATAAAGAGCGAATCAAGTTTTGTAAAGTATTATTTAAGAAAAAGTCATTTTTTATCAAAGGCAGGCAATTATTTCATCTTTTTCTCGTATTGCGCCAAATCAACAGCCCTATTCCACACGATTTGCCACTGGTCTTTCTGCAACGCGGCCCACCGTTGATTGGAACAAGCATCACACCGATGCACCCTATCGGATTTGAGCCTAATGCTGTCGGCTTTATACAGTTGAACCTGTAGAATACCCGACAAACAAAAAACCGCCCTTAATTTCCGGGCGGTTTTTTGTTTTATCGCGTTGATAAACTTAAGCGCTTTTTTCCACTTGAGAGAATTCAAGTTCAACCGGTGTTGCACGGCCGAAAATGGAAACGGAAACGCGCAAACGCCCTTTATCGGCATCAACATCTTCCACCACAGCAGCGAAGGAGTTGAACGGTCCGTCAATAACCTTGACCTTTTCACCCACTTCATAAGCCACGGCGTGGCGTGGTTTCTCAGCGCCTTCTTGCATCTGTTGCAAGATACGCTCGGCCTCTTTCTGTGAAATCGGTTGTGGCTTGTTGGCTGCACCAAGGAAGCCCGTTACCTTCGGAATATCCTGAACCATATGCCAGGTTGTATCCGACAAATCCATTTTCACCAGAACATAGCCAGGGAAAAACTTACGTTCGGATTTAACGTTTTTACCACGACGCGCCTCGACCACTTCTTCGACAGGAATCAGCACTTCTTCGAACTTGTCTTCCAGGCCGGCCTTGGCGGCTTTTTCCAAAATCATTTTCTGAACGGTTTTTTCAAACCCAGAATATACGTGTACAACATACCAACGATGTGCCATTTTCTTAACTTCCAATTCCCAAAATCCATTGAACCACTACTGCCAATACCTGATCGGCAACCATTAAAAATACCGCAACCAACAACACCATGATAAAAACCATGACGGTAGTAAGAACCGTTTCCCTACGTGTCGGCCAGGTAACGCGATCGACTTCTTGTCGTACTTCGCGGAAGAACTGTATTGGATTTGCTTTTTTCGCCATAACCCGAATCACTCACTTCTTGTCGTTAAAACTGAACAAAATAATAGTATAGACTTATCCCTTAGAACAAGCCCTGTCAAAGTGCCAAATGTTACGAATAAATACAAGGATAAAATCCGTTGCGGCCCTTTTTATAGGAAAGTTTTAAAAAAATCCAGAAAAAAATCCTTCCCTACTGAATAGAACAAAAAAACACCGGAGGCTTTCTCCGGTGTTTTTTAACTTATGGGCTTTTAGAACAATCCCTTCAGGACATCCTTAATACCGCCGCCACCTGTTGAAGACTTCGGCGCAGGAGCCACACTCGGCTGTTCTTTCCAAGCCGGTTGCTCAGGCTGCTGTGTTTGCGGCTGCGCCTGAACCGGTGCCACTGGTTTCGATGGCGTTTTTAGCATGGCCGGTGTTTCCGCAGCAACATGCCCGCCACCCGAGCTGGTTGACGTACTGGTCGTCGAGGTTGTCGCCGTCGGTGCCGGTTCATCCGCCCCTTCATCAGCATTATTTAAATCGTCCAGAATATCATTAACACAGCTTTTACACTGATTACTCAAGCGAGGACTACCTGTTTCACAAATCGTACATCCATACAGTGGCGCACAATCACGGCACATGTGTGATGTCGGATCATCAAGGCAAACGGAGACACAATATTCCGGTGGCATCAATTCCTCGTCAGTTGCAATGTCTTCTATTTCACTAAATACACATGATGCGCAAGGCGTTTGCCCACGGCCTTTAGTAGTACAGTTGAGCGGGCAAGACAAATATTCGGGAGCACACTGAATACATGCATCACTGGAAAGTCCCTCGCTGTCACATAGATAAGCACACAATAGCGGACGCTGTTCCTCGGGATAGTCTTCCAGATTGCTACTATTGCCAGGAGCCGGGCTCGTAATATTCGGGCTGGAGGCACTCGGCAACTCATCACATGTTGCATAGTCACTACACAGTTTCGGATCCTCACCTTCCCATGCACCATCATGCGAGATATTCGAAATCGGCAGACCTTCCTGCAAGAGAACCGGTTCATAAGCCTGCATGAAATCCGGCAATTCAGGAACATCATCACACGGGTCAGAAGGTGCATCACAATTAGCCCCAAACATTTGGAATATGGAACCAAGAACCGGGAAATTACATAGGAACTGGCCAAATCCTGTACTATTCCAGAAGCCGGATTGACGTTTTATATGCGCACATTCCACCACCTCGGCAGGGACTGCTTCAATACCCAAACAGTGGCTTCGGGGCGGTTGCGTAATATCAGCCTGCAACGCCGTAACCGTACGACCGGAATCACGTCTGGCATAGATATTACCGGTTTCATAGCTGGCAAAATAACCGGCACCGCCGCCATTATAGTCAACGCGGATATTTGAAACAGATTGTGAAAGAACGGCATGCCCCGTATTAACAACAAACTTGTTATTGGCTACACCGACATCACTCGGGAACATGTTGTAATCATCGCGAACAATCCAAGCACCGCGAACCATATCCGGACAGATGTTACACCACTCGGTAGCACAACATTGAATATCGCGCTGTTGACCGGACGGTGACTGGTCTTCCGCTGCATAAGCATGAATTTGGGCATCCGGTTCAATAACCAAATATTCAAACAGGGTAAACAAATCCTTAGCTTCTAGTGTTGTCGTCAAATCAATGGTAGTGCTGTCAAAAATACCATCGCCATTATTGTCTTGGGCACCATTAATAATACTGGCGCGTGTCAAATCAACACAGATTTTACTTTCATCCAGACATTGCGGCATTGTTGAAAGCATCGGATTGCCTTCACAATCGTTCAATTCAGGATTACAGCAATTTTCGATTAGTCCGTTTGAACAGGTCGAAGCCACCAAGATATCATCCAGCGGATTGGCCGGATTACCAAGGGTAATACCCCATTTTTCAGCCCAGTCTTCATACTCCGTAACTACGCCGGCCGGAAGTTCCTGTGTCTGCCACATGGTAATTTCAAGTGGCGGGTTGGCAGTCGATTGGGTCGGATAGGCACAATAACACATCGGCACTGTCGAAGCCGAACAATCCTGCAAGGCCGGATCACAACAGGCAACACTGGCACCGGTACCACAAGAATCGGCAAAGGCATTTGTACCCAAACAGGTTACGTTACTGTTACCTGGCGACTGCGCTTCACCCGCCAAAGGATCAATACCCGTTACACCACTACACAATGTAGTATTTGTGATAGAGGCATAGAGCTTTGGCAAACCGGAAACCGTATTTCTTTCAACAACACCATCGGCATCGGTAACATAACATGTACCAGCTGGTGCATCTGTTGACATTTTGATTTCATAACAGGATGAACGCGTTTCTACGC
>QKJH01000135.1 GCA_003250865.1 Alphaproteobacteria bacterium
CTTCGGATATCGCTTCTGTTTTAGCATATAAATCAACAGCCTGCTTGGTCATGTGGGAGCGGACAACGTCCTCTTTATTGAATTTAAACATTTGGAAGACATCGGACTTTTCTTGCTCAAGTCTGTATACCAAATCTTCAAGGCCCGAGGTTTCGCCCCTCAAATCATTTTGGGTAATATCACCGCAAATGGCAACATGGCAATTTTCACCCATACGGGTCAGGAACATCTCCATCTGTTTTGTTCTTGTGTTTTGTGCTTCATCCAAAACAACAAACGCATTTTTAAGCGTTCGTCCGCGCATAAAGGCAAGCGGAGCAATCTGTATGATGCCGTTATCCATAAATTCTTTCAGTTTTTCATGCGGAACCGTTTCGTTAAGGGCATCGTATAACGGTTGCATATAAGGGTGCATTTTTTCATTAGCATCTCCGGGAAGGAAGCCCATGTCCTCGGTAGCTACAACGGGACGGGTCAGGATGATTTTCTCGACACCACCGGTTTCCAAAGCTTCGGTTGCGGCAGCAACGGCCAAATATGTTTTACCTGTTCCGGCCTCGCCTAAACCAATCGTGTATCGATTGAACGATGTTTTAAGCGCTCTGATATAATTTTTTTGGCTTTCGTTTCTGGGAGAAATTGATATCGCATTAGGGGTACGGATTTGGATGTTTTCTTCTTTACTGGCAATAAGCTTATCATTGCGTTTTGTCAGCAATATTGTTGTTATGTCGCTAAAGGCTAACCGAATGATTTCCTGCGGGACTTCTTTCAATCGTTTACTCCTATTTTCAAGGCAATATGACTTCATTCCTCGCAAGGAGTCCAGGGTTAATTTTCCCAGTCCGCTACCGTATTCATCAACGATTTCAATGTCGTCATCTTTGCGCGTCAAGGAAACATCGCTTCCCGACAAAAGCCCGTTTATAAAAATAATGTTTTGATTGTTCTCTCCACAGACCTTATCCATGCCGCCCTTTAGCTCATGCTTTTTGAAAGGAAAAGTCAGAATCTGTTTTGTTGTCTCTTGAATCATTACTTAAACTCCTAATCAGCGAGGGACATGTGTACATGTACAAAAAAACCGGCGCAGTGCCGGCGTGGTTGTGGTGGAAGAATGCGGACGTAGTGGGGGCTGAACGGTTAAAGACATTACTCTGGTCATGTCTTTTTCTATATCACGGTTACACTGTGATTGTACTGTCATTACGCCTCCGGTGGATGTTTCTTTAAACATGCTTTGGAAAAATCAAAGTTAAGGTACGCCCTTTAATTTCAAGTGTAACTTGTCATAAAATATCGATTCGGGCAAGGGCTAAAATGTCGCAGAGCACAATTTTTGCTTTCTTTTTGTTCAAATCATACTACATATGGGGCATTATTTTTTATGTGTAACTACTAATGGTAGATATATGATGTTTTGCTTTGTTTCTCCCGCCAAGAAGATGAATTTCGATACCGTGCGCACCTCTATTGAGTTTACGCCGATTTCATATCCTGAAAAAACAAAATCGGTGGTTGCGGCTTTGCGTAAAATGCCGGAAAAAGAGTTGCAATCCTTAATGAAGCTGAGCGATTCACTGGCAAAATTGAATGCCGAGCGTTACCGTGACTTTGACAAAAAACCGGTCAATCATGCGATTTTTGCCTTTGATGGGGATACCTATGTCGGGCTGGATGCAAAAACACTGTCCGAAGATGATCTGGATTACGCCCAAACTCATTTCGGCATGCTGTCGGGATTATATGGGCTGTTGCGTCCGTTTGACGGTATCAAACCCTATCGTCTGGAAATGGGAAGTAAACTGAAGGTCGACAGTAAGAAAGATTTGTACGGTTTCTGGGGTGATGATATTACCAATTTGGTCAATCAGCGTGTAAAGGAATGCCATGCGGGGGCCGTGGTCAATCTGGCCTCGAACGAGTATGTCAAGGCGGTTAACACCAAAAAGCTGGTTGTGCCGTTTATTGATGTTGATTTTAAAGAAGTCAAGGACGGCAAAGCCAAAACTGTTGGTTTGTTTGCCAAGCGTGCGCGCGGCATGATGGCGCGTTTTATCATTCAGAACCGTTTGACTAAACCCGAACAGCTCAAAGATTTTGACTGGAAAGATTACGCCTTTGATGCTAGCGTATCGACAGAAAACAATTTTGTCTTTAAGCGCTGAGTATCAAAGGGGAGTATCATGAAACGTGCCGATGTCCAAAAAGCCGCACAGGTTATCAAAGCCTGCGCGCCGGAGTGGAAGCCAAAATTTGCCGTTATATTGGGCTCGGGACTGGATGCGGTCATGGACTCGGTTGTGGTTAAAGCTGAACTTTCCTATGCCGATATTCCGGGGTTTCCGGTTCCCAAAGTGGCTGGTCACGCCGGTAAGGCCGTGCTGGGAAGTATCGGTGATACGGATGTTCTGGTTCTAAAAGGTCGTCAGCATATGTACGAAAATCCGGATGCTACTCCGCTGAAAACGATGGTGCGTACTGTGCAGGAGCTAGGTGCAGATTTTCTGTTTCTGACCAACGCGGTCGGCGGTTTGAAAAAGGAACATGTTCCCGGAACGCTGGTCAATATTACCGAGCACATTAATATGATGGGTTGCAATCCGTTGCAAGGGGATAATGACGATGATTTTGGCGGCCGTTTCTTTGCCATGAATGATGCATGGGATGCTAATTTAAATGATATTATTTCATCGGTGGCACAGGAACATACTATCAATTTGAAACGTGGTGTCTATGTGGCTGTGTTGGGGCCGAATTTTGAAACGCCGGCCGAAACGCGCATGTTTGCCCAAATGGGTGGTGATACGGTGGGCATGTCGTGCGTTCCTGAATGTCTGATTGCCCGTCATTGCGGTCTGAAAGTGGTGGGGGTTAGCGCAGTGACCAATCTGGCGGCACATTTGACGGATGTTGAATTATCACATGAACAAACCCTTGAAGGGGCCAAGCTGGCCGAGCAGGGAATGGCAACACTGATTAAAAACTTTGCCTTAAAGCTGTAGAAAGACACACACGATGAAAATCACCTTTCCGGAAAAAGTCGATAGTGATTATACGGTTGAAACACAGGACGGTAATATTCTGATACCGGCTTCATTTATCGCCGCCGTGGATAATGTCGAGCTGGATGTTCCCCTGATTCTAAAATTGATTGCGGCTGCCCGCCATGCGCGCGAGCGTGCTTACTCGCCTTATTCACATTTCAAAGTGGGAGCGGCCGTGGTTATGGCCGATGATCCGGATGTGCAGATTTTCACCGGCAACAATATCGAGAATGCCTCATATAGTGTCAGCCTGTGTGCCGAGCGTAGCGCTTTGTCTTCCGGCGTATCGGCAGGCTTTCGAAAAGTGAAATATCTGGCCATTGCCACCTCGTCCGAGGACAGTGATTTGGGCACACGCGCACCATGCGGTTCATGCCGCCAGTTTCTGGCCGAGTTTGCGCTGGATGCCGACAAGGGCGAGGGAACCAGCTTGGTCTTTCTGGCCAATGATGATGACAATATCATTGCCGAAATGCTGGATATTGACCGTCTGCTTCCGCACCGTTTCACATTTCGTCCCGAATAAAATTAATATTGAATATTGCGCGTTAGCACATCCTCCAGCGCCATATTCTGTTTCATGAAGTTATCCATGCTTAACAAAAGAGGGCGGGGCATTTTATCCCAATCCACCCATTCCCATGGAGTATGTTTATGCGGTTCGGGGTTGGAGAGTTCTCCGCCACAAATCGTTCCTACCGTGATAAAGGTCACGTAGTGACGGTTTTCGCTTTCATGGAAATCCTCTGTAAACGACACGACACGGATATTGTTGATGTCCAATCCTGTTTCTTCTTTTGCTTCGCGTATGGATGCTTGCTCTATGGTTTCGCCAAATTCAATATGGCCGCCCGGCGGGCAGTGGGTGCCGTTGGCATGTTTGGCCAGACGGCGGGAGAACAGTATCTGATTCTTTTCGTTAAAGATAAGAACGCCGATGGCCAGACGAGGGATGGGGGTGTCCATGATGATTCGCTTTCCTGTAATGTTTGTCTGAGCATAGCGTGTTTATAAAAGCTTGTAAAACAGGACAATATCAGTCTTGACATATACCCTATAGGGGTATATTATAAAAGGGGAAAGGATAAAGAAATATGAGTAAATGTAACGCTTGTGATGAAACGAATCGCCCCGACCATTCGGCGGAGTTAAAACGGTTAAACCGAATTGATGGTCAGATAAACGGCATCCGTAAAATGATAGAGGAGCGCCGCTATTGCCCTGACATCATGATACAGGTAAAGGCCGTACGCTCGGCTTTGCGCTCGCTCGAGGCATCGTTGCTTGAGCGCCACATGGAACATTGTGTGGCCGATGCGTTTGCCGAAAAAAATGCGGACGCGGTCAATGGCAAGATTGCCGAATTGGTTGAATTGTTCAAAAAGGAACTATAGTCATTGTCATGAGGAAAACGCTTTTATACGGTGTTCTGTTGTCTTTGATTGCTGTGCCGGCAATGGCACAGGATCCGTTTGCCGATATTGTCGTGTCACCCACCGAAAGTCAAACCGCACAAAAACAGGAAGACGCTTTTACGGACAATCTTTTGATACGTAAAGAAGTTGGCGCTTTCCTGACATATAATCCTGACGAAGTTTCAGGAAAAAAAGATTATGCACGCGGTTTTGCGGGCTTTGAACTGCAAAAGAAGTTTTCCAACGCGACCTCGACCGTTGCCTCTGTGACGGTGCAGGGGCGGTTGGTTTATCGCCATGACCGTATGAATACTTTATCCGATCCTATGGGCATGAGTGCCGATGACACAGGATGGAAATATGAAACACACAATGCCTATGCCGACTTTTATAATGTTGCCGGTGATGTTGGTGCTTTCAATGTGCGTATTGGTCGCTATTATGTGCCATTTGGCTTAAACGTTAAAACCGATACCCATGCCACCTTCATGCAACTGACCAATGGCCGCAATTTTGGCTTTAAGCAGGATTGGATGGTTGGGGCTTATGGTGCGCTCAATGATAATCTGGATTATGATGTCGGTTATTATCTTGGTGACGGTATGGACAGTTCCTATAAAGGGCAAGCCGGACTGTTGGCCGGGCGTATCGGGTTGAACAATGACTGGCTGTTTGACCGTAATCTAGAAGGTGGGCTTAGCGGAGCAGTGGGTCAGCGTGTTTCCAAAGCAGCCGTTATGCGTAGCCCGTCTGTTGCGGCCGAGGCCAATCGTGACAATGTTGTGGATACGTGGCGTATTGGGCTGGATGGTCGCTGGAAAATGCCTGTATATAATGGCACGGTCACTTTTACGGGCGAGGGTAGTATTGGTCAGGATGAAAAAGATGACCTGTATACCGCGCAATTACAAACAGGGTGGTTATCGGCATCGCGTCAATGGGGGGCTGATGTAGCCTATCGCCATTTCTGGCAGGATATTTCTGGGCGTGACAATCTGGAATCAACCATGGTCTATAGCGCCAACTATTATCTGGATAATGCCATTACCGGTTCGCGCCAACAATGGATAGGGCTAGGCGTTGAACAGCCGCTTGATAGCCAGTCGTCATCACGCGATACGGTTTTCACACTACATTACTATCGCTATTGGTAAGGAGAAAAAGGATGAAACTTCGTTTGGCAACGATTTGTTTTTGCGCAGTGTTTGTACTGCTTTTTGCAATGCCGTCTTTTGCGGCTGTCGGGTGTACGCTAAGCAATCCGGCTCGTGATTTAAAATCGCTTTTTCCTGAAATGACGACCTATCGCGAAGACGTAAAAGAATTTACCAAAATGCCAGATGGTCAAGAGAAATATGATATTTTGAAAGCCCGTCTAGGGGATGCACTTGACCCTGTTTATGAAAGTTTTGAAACGCCCTATACCCTTTATTCGATATACAAGGGAGATGAGCTTCTGGGTTATGTACATGGTGTCAATGTTGCGGGCAAGGGCGGGGTTATTCAAATCTTTCTTTCCGTTGATCCGCAGACTGCACAGGTTGAAAAAATGCTGTTTCAGCGTCTGGAAAGTTTGGGCTCCAAACAGTTGCGCAGCAAAGAATTTCGTAACAATTTTGTCGGCCTGACCATGGGCGATTTTTACAAGCATGATTATTTTGCGGCAAAAGATGCGGCCAATACGGCGGATAAAGTCGGGCAGATAAAACCGCCGCAAGGCTTGGACGATCGTGCCATGCCGGACTATGAAACCGTGATGCGCGGCGTGCGCAAGGATTTGCTTCTTCTTGAATTATTCGCGTTTGACATGCGGCATGAACCGTTTTTTGAACGCGCTCAATCTTCATTGAAACAATAGAAAAATAAACGAAAGGAAAGAACCATGAAACTGAAATCATTTTTTATTGCCATTCTGGGTGTACTGTTTTTTGCTGTGGCGGGCAATGTCTACGCGGCTGATGAGCTTCCGTCAGGCGAGCATTTTGGAGACGGTTTTACGAATGCACCGTTGGTCTCTGTATTACAAATGACAGCAACACCGGATAAATATTACCGCACAAAAGTGCGTACAACTGGAACCATTGAACGCCAATGTCCTGCCTCGGGTTGCTGGTTTTATATCAAGGATGCCAAAGGGGCAGAAATCCGTGTGGAGTTGAGCGATTATTTTCTTAAATTGCCGACCAATGTTGGTAAGTCAACCATGGTTGAAGGTGAAATCGTCAAATTCGGTGAAAACCATATTTTTGTGGCAGACCGCGTGACATTCTTTGATAAACCTTATATGCCGGAAGGTGTGGCCGCGGGTGTCAAAACAGAACCGATGGATACGATGCAAGACCATGATATGTCGATGCATGAAATGTCTTCGGATATGGATGGTAAAGACATGGAAGATTGTCACTAATACATAGAAGGAAAGTGGAATGAATTTTTTCAAGTTTGCACTCAAGAACCTTATCGGACGACCTATCCGTACGGTATTGACCATCGGCGGGGTGGCGCTGGCGGTTGCTGTGGCGGTCAGTCTGGGCGGCTTTAACCAAGGCTATAAAAAAGCCATTGAAGGCAGCATCGAACAGTTGGGCTTTCAGGTTATGGTGATGGCCAAAGGTTGTCCTTATGAAGCGGCTACCCTGATGTTAAAGGGAGGAACCGGTTTGCTGTATCTGCCGGACAACGCCTATACCCAGATTAAAGAAGATCCGGATGTTCAGGCCATTACACCCATTTTTATCGGGTTGGCTGAAAAGCAGAATGTCGGCATCATGGGTGATGAAGACGAAGGCGATGGTTCCAATGCTTTTACTATCATGTCGGGTATTGATCTGAAATCTTTTAAGGAGATGAAACCCTGGTTCACATTCAAAACCGGCGAGGGATATGACGGCGGACGCTGGTTTGATGAAAATGCCACCGATGAAATCGTTATGGGATACGAGGTGGCCGAGTATGAGAATCGTAAAGTCGGTGACACATTTTATGCTTCGGTAACGCCCAATGGAGCAGTGGAGCCGGTGATGCATGAATTTAAAGTTGTCGGCGTGCTGGAACGTACCGGCTCGCAGGATGATGGCTCGGTCTATATTCCGCTTAAGGCTGCGCAGACGATTTTCAACCGTCCCAATGAATTGACCATTGTCGGTATCAAGCTCAAAGAATTTAACGGTATCCGCATGCGTGAATTTGAAGGGCGCTGGTTAAGAATCCCCGAAGTTCAGGTCGTTAGTTTGCAACAGGTGAAGGGCGCTTTAATTTCGCTTATCGGAACGGCACAAATCATGATTGCCGCCGTGGCTATCATTGCCGTGATTGTTGCCATTATCGGCGTTATCAATGCCATTATGATGAGTGTATTCGAACGTATGGGTGAAATCGGTATCATGAAGGCCGTGGGGGCATCACGCAAACAGGTGTTCATTTTGATATGGATTGAAACGCTCTTTCTGACGCTTATTGGTGCGATTGTCGGCTGCTTACTGGCGATTGTCGGTTCAGGAGCTGTTGATACGGCATTGCGCTATCTTTTGAATATGGGTGTTACAACGGATATGGTTGATATTACCTTGCCGTTGTTGGTACTGGCTGTTGTAAGCGCTGTTATTCTCGGTCTGCTGGCGGGCATTTGGCCGTCTTTGCGTGCCGCCAATTTGCGCCCGGTTCAAGCCATCCGTTCATCCGAATAAAAAGGAAATAGGATTATGATACAAAACAACGAAAAAAAGGTTCTGATAAAAGGACGTAATCTAAAACGCTACTATTACCGTGCTGCTGAAACGGTCAAGGCGCTGGACGGTATTGATATTGATGTCTTTGCTGGTGAATCACTGTGTATCCTCGGTGCTTCAGGCTCGGGCAAAACAACCTTGATTAATCTGTTGTCCGCTTTGGATGCACCAACGGAAGGCGAATTGTTTATTGATGGCAAAAATGTTATCGGGCTGAGCGAAAATCAGCTGGTGGATATTCGCCGCGGCGTTATTGGTTATGTGTTTCAGAAATTCCATCTAATACCCACCCTAAGCGTGGCTGAAAACGTCGCTCTTCCTCTGATGTTTTTGGGAATGCCCTATTCAGACAGGGATATTGATGTCATTCTGGATTCGGTTGGATTGCTTGACAGGCGTACCCATAAACCGTCCGAACTGTCCGGTGGCCAGATGCAACGTGTTGCCGTGGCGCGCGCTCTGGCTGTTAAACCAAAGGTGCTGATTGCGGACGAGCCGACGGGCAACTTGGACAAGCAGACGGGCGATGATGTCTTTGCGCTTTTCCTGGATTTGGTCAAACAGCAGAATATCGGATTCATATTGACGACGCATAATCTGGAACTGGCCGAGCGCTGTGACCGCGTTATCGTTCTGGAAGACGGTAAAATCATTTCATAACATCAGAGCTCCCCTCCTGAATGGAAGAGGCCGCAGAAATGCGGTCTCTTTTTTTTTGTGACCATAAAACAAGTGAAAATTGAACAAAAATGGTTCGCTTGATTCTTTTGCTGTCAAGAGTAAAGAAAAATAGATTTTTTTTCACACTGTGATAGGGTGTTTTTAAAGCGTACTTATTCACTCCTAAATCGCTGTTTTTATTCTTTTATCGACTCTGTGTTTACCGGATGTTAATACATTGGGTTGTGGTTTTGCGTTTTATAAACACAATATCTTGTGTTTTATCTGTTGACAGTCCATCGAATCTAATTCATACTAAAATGGTCTTTTACGGATGAGGATGGTGAGATATCAATACCGTTTAAAACGGTATCCTGCCTTTTACTGTTTTTGTCTGTTTCATATACGACACCATAGATGTAACACACATACCTTGAATAGGAGTATTGCTATGCGCGTGACCAAACGTAACGGATCCCTTGAAGATTTTCGGGCAGACAAAATCAATTATCAAGCTGAACGTGCCTGCGAGGGCTTGGACAATGTTTCCGCCAGTGAAGTTGTTCTTCATGCGCAATTGAAGCTTTATGATGGTGTTACGACCAAGGAAATTGACGAGGCGCTCATCCAATCCGCTCGTTCGAAAATCGAAACCGAGCCCAACTATTCTCTGGTGGCATCACGCCTACTGAACTCGGTATTGTGCAAAGAAGCATTTTGTGAAGATCCGGCCGAAGATTTTGACGCACAATATAAATCCTATTTTAAATCCAACATGGAAAAAATGGTCGAGCTGGAATTGCTCAATCCGGAACTGCTGACCTTTGATTTGGACACGTTGGCTGCTGCAATCCAACCGTCTCGTGATAAAGAAATTCAATATCTGGGTGCACAAACGCTGTATGATCGTTATCTAATTCATCAAGGCAAGCGCCGTCTGGAGACACCGCAGGCTTTCTTCATGCGTGTGGCCATGGGCTTGTCCTTTAATGAAAAGAACCGCGAAGAAACTGCTATTGCTTTTTACAACAAGCTGTCGGTCTTTGATGTTCTGTCATCCACCCCGACATTGTTCAACTCCGGCACAATGAAGAGCCAATTGTCTTCATGCTACCTGAACACGTTCGATGATTCCATTGACGGTATCTTTGACGGCCTGTGGCAAGAAGCACGGAAGTCGAAACATGCCGGTGGTCTGGGCTTTGATGTTACGCCGTTCCGTCCGCGCGGTGACTATATCAAAGGCACCAACGGGGAAACACAAGGTGCTGTTTATTTCTGGAAACTGTACAACGATTTGCTGATTGCAGTGAATCAAGGCGGTAAACGTAAAGGAGCCGGTTGTGCCTATTTGGAAACATGGCACGGCGACATCGAAGATTTCCTGTTGCTGCGTAAAAACACCGGTGACGAACGCTCGCGTACCCATGACATGAACACCGCCAACTGGATTCCGGATTTGTTTATGAAGCAGGTGATGACAGACGGGCCATGGTATTTGTTCTCCTCGCACGAAGCGCCGGAACTGCACGAAACCTACGGCGAAGAATTTGAAAAACATTACTGGGGCTATGTTGAAAAAGGCAAGCGCGGCGAGCTGCGCGTTTTTGAAGAACGCAATGCGAAAGATTTATGGAAGAAAATGTTGCGCGCGCTGTTCGAAACCGGCCACCCGTGGATTACCTTCAAGGATCCGTCCAACATCCGTTATGCACAACAACATGAAGGTGTTGTTCACTCCTCGAATTTGTGCACGGAAATTTTGGAACATACCAAGCCGTCAAAATACGAGGACGGTATCAAAACCGAAGTCGGTGAAACGGCCGTGTGTAATCTGGCATCCATCAATCTGTCCGGCCATGTCGAAGATGCCGAACTGAATTGGGACAAGCTGGCCGCGACGGTGAAAACCACCATTCGTATGTTGGACAACGTAATTGATTTGAACTACTACCCGACACTCGAAGCCAAAAACTCGAACATGAAACACCGTTTTATCGGCATGGGGTCGATGGGCTGGCAGGACATGTTCTATCAGCTGGGCGTGAATTATGAATCCGAAGAAGCAATCAAGCTGTCCGACAAGATTTACGAATTTATCAGCTTCCACGCTATTCAGGCTTCGTCCGAATTGGCTGCGGAAAAAGGAACCTATCCGACCTATGACGGTTCGCTGTGGTCGCAGAACATCTTTCCGATTGATACCTATCGTCACCTGATGGAAATCCGTGGCGAACACGCCATGCCGATTGGCGAGGCGAAAGAAACGCTGGACTGGTCGTCGGTACGTGAACATGTTGCACAGCACGGCATGCGTAATGCCCTGACCATGGCGATTGCGCCAACGGCTACCATCTCGTACATTGCGGGCTGTTCGCAATCCACAGAACCGGATTTCTCGGTCATGTATGTTTACTCGACCCTGTCGGGCGAATTCACAGTGGTCAACCGTCACTTTGTCAACGATATGAAACGCATGGGTTTGTGGGACGAAGACATGGTGCAACTGATTAAGCATGTGGATGGTGATTTGGCTCTGTTGGATGATGAGATCATTCCACAACAAATCAAACAGAAATACAAACCGGCTTTCCGTTTGGATCAATCCTATCTGCTTAAATGTGCTGCGGGTCGCCAGAAATGGATTGACCAAGGCATGTCGTTGAACCTGTACAATAACTCGACCAGCTTGAAAAATCTGAACGACATCTACACGGTCGGCTGGCAGTTGGGTCTGAAGACGACATATTATCTGCGTAACGAAGCCGCATCACGCGTTGAAAAATCAACCGTTGACAAAGGCGCTATCGAACGCATTTTGGAAAGCAAGCGTAACGGCTCGACCAGCCCTGTGGGGGAGCCTGTCCAGACATCTCCGGCGGCCGAACACCACGAGCCGGCGAACCAGAATGCGACCGCTGCGAATAGCAGTTCTTCAGCCAGCAATCGTGTTGATATGGTCAACCCGATTGAATGTGTCGGCTGTCAGTAAGAAAGGAACAGTAACGTGGAACCATTATTAAAAGATGATTTTGCACAGTCTAAAAGTAAAACCGGTGAAATTCTGGGTGAAGAAACCGAAGGTGTAAACCAGATTCTTCCGCACATGAATCGCTGGGCCTGGGATTTGTATATCAAGGGTGCGGCCAATAACTGGATGCCGACCGAAATACCGATGGTCAAGGATCAGCAATCATGGAAGTCGAAAGATGTGTTGACCGATGATGAGCGTCTGGTGATTAAACGCTGCATGGGGTTCTTTGCCGGTACGGAAAGTCTGGTATCAAACAATCTGATGTCGCTGGCCAAGTGGATTACCGATCCCGAGTGCCGTCAGTATATGGCGCGTCAGATGTACGAGGAGTGCTTGCACAATCACACGGTGGTGTATATTTGCGATGCGCTGGATTTGGATGTCAATGAAGTGTACGAAGCGCATATCAATATCCCGGCGATTAAGGACAAGGATGATTTTCTGATGGCTTCGACTGCCAACGTGAATGATCCACATTTTGAAACCAAAACCATCGAGGGTAAACGCAACCTGTATAAGGCGGCCTTCATGTACTGGATTATTTGTGAAGGCACGTTTTTCTATTCCGGCTTTGCCATGCTCTTGTCGATGTCGAACAAAATCCCGGGTATTGCCGAACAGATTCAATATACGCTGCGGGATGAGAGGCTGCATATTGAATTCGGTACCAAACTCCTCAATACCATGCGTGCGCAATATCCGGATTTGATGACGGACCAACTAGAAGACGAACTGACTCAAATCATGCAGCGTGCTGTTGAGCTGGAAGTTGCTTATGCCCACGATGTTCTGCCGCGCGGTATTCTGGGATTGAATGCGGACATGTTTCTGGATTACATGCAATATATTGCCAACCGCCGTATGGAAGGATTGAGCATGAAGTTCCGTTATCCGAAAGACAAGAACCCGTTCCCGTGGATGTCGGAAAAGGTGGACATCAAAAAGCAGAAAAACTTCTTCGAGACCAAGGTTACCGACTACCAGTCCGAAGGTGTTCTGGATGACGATTTCTAGGAAGGATACTTTTTAAGAATAGAGGATGTGTATTTGTTTC
>QKJH01000055.1 GCA_003250865.1 Alphaproteobacteria bacterium
AAGCACAATCGAGCATTATATTGAAGAAGCCGAATATGGCATCATAACGGAAGAAGAAGCCAAAAGTCAGGCTATCGAAGCAGTCAAGGGTATGCGTTATGATAATGGCAACTATATCTGGATTAACGACTATAATTCCGTTTTTGTTTATCACCCGACGGCGCAAGGAAAAAGTTATGCTGGTGTAACGGATGAAAACGGTTTTGCCCTGATTGACGAATTGGTTAAAACAGTCAAAGAAAAAGGCAATGGTGAGATTTTCTATTTATGGCCTAAAGAAAAAGACCAACCATCAACTGAAAAAATGTCCTATGGTATTGGCGTTCCCAAATGGGGCTGGATTGTTGCATCGGGTATCTGGGTTGATGATGTTGATACTATTTTCGAACAAAAAGCTATGGACAGCGCTATTATCGTTCTCATTATTCTTGTGATTGCAGTAGGCACCTCTCTGTTGTTTGCCATGACGATTACCCGTCCTCTCGAAGGCTTGGGAAAATTGATGGTACGCTTGTCCGAGGGAGACACATCCATCAAGGTTGAAGAATATCTGGACAAGAGCGAAGTCGGAGATATGGCCCGTAACGTAGAAATCTTCCGCCAAAATACCGAAAAAGCCAAACAGCTTGAAGAAGAACAGAAACAGGCCGAGATTCGTGCTGCCGAAGAAAAACGCGCCCTCATGCAGAAAATGGCGAATGATTTCGAAGCCTCTGTAATGGGCGTTGTTGATGTTGTTTCGGCTGCATCAACCGAACTGAATGCAACGGCAAAAACCATGTCGTCCATTTCCGAACAAACGGCCAAAAAAGCCATGGCTGTATCGGCTGCTTCAGAGCAGGCCTCGACGAATGTTCAAACCGTGGCCTCGGCCTCGGAAGAGTTGACGCAATCCATTACCGAAATTTCGAACCAGGTAACCGAAGCTTCGATGGTATCGCGTACTGCGGTGACCGAAGTTGAAAACACCAATGTCGTTGTTGAAAGCTTGGCAGAAACAGCGCAGAAAATCAGTGATGTTGTCAGTATGATTACGGACATTGCGGAACAGACCAACCTGCTCGCCCTCAATGCAACAATTGAGGCAGCTCGCGCCGGGGATGCCGGTAAGGGCTTTGCTGTTGTGGCCGGAGAGGTAAAATCTTTGGCTAACCAAACAGCAAAAGCTACCGAAGATATTGCTAAACAGATTGCGGCCGTACAGGATAAAACGCAAAGTGCGGTTGAAGCCATTGCCAAAATCGGTGATGTGATTAAAAAGGTTGACAATATTTCGGCAACGATTGCTTCGGCAGTTGAAGAACAAGGCGCTGCAACACAAGAAATTGCGCGCAACATCGAACAAGCTTCCGCCGGTACGCGTGAGGTGTCGACTAATATTGCCGATGTTAATCAGGCTTCGAACGAAGCTGGGGCAGCCTCTACGCAGGTTCTGTCTGCTTCGGAGGAATTGTCGAAAAACTCCAATACTTTGAAAGACAAGGTGGTTGAGTTCATCGCCAAAATCCGCGAATCATAAGCATTACGTTAACACACAGAAAAAAGAGGGTGTTATTCACCCTCTTTTTTTGCGTTATATTTAAATGGGCTTGCATAAAAAAAGTATATTTGTCATATTTTCTTTATGCGTAATCTGTGTAAAGACTTCATTCTGGCGGGGCTTATATTGGTTGGTGGATTATGTGCCAAGACCAAAGCGCAGGCACAAACCGAAACGCCAACGCCTGTTCAATTGCCCGTAGACTATCCCGGACAAACAGAGATTAATATTGCTGATAGTGTGCCGCCGCGTAGCTATACATTGTTGGAGGCCACTTTCCAGAGCTATCTGGATAAGGCGATGCCGAACAATGTCATCCTGTCCCATGCCGAATATCTACGCATCCGTAATCAGGTATGCATTACCGACAAGCGGGATGAGTCGGTGACCATGGCTTTCCGTCGTACGGACGGTAGCGGTTTTTCCATTCATTACTCGCTGGTCGATGCCAATCACAACGGTCTTGTCGATGGCATTGCCGTTGATTTTGACGGTACGGATAACCGCAAGGACTTTGTCATTCCTTACAAACGTTTTGGCAGACTATATGACATCGAGGGATCCTGCATGAGTTTTGTTACCCATGCCGTTTTGGATCTGGAAACCGATAAGCAATCATGCCACTGCAAACCTGTCCTACTCGAACCTCTTCGGGCTCGTGTTTATCCTAACGATAAAGACAATCGGGCATCAAAGCAGATGGCTTTGCAATTACGTTGATGAAAAACCCCAAAATATTTTTATAGAATTGTGTAGTATATTCGTAGAAATAGGCAAGAAATTTGGCCTGTTTGTGATACCTTTATATCCAAGGATACTATAGGGGCTCTGTCAAGAATCTCTCTTTAATATCAAGGAATACGCATGTGTTTAATGTGCCTGTTCTTTCCTGTTTTTGTTTGTTCGGCTCGTTTTGCGGGCTATTCTTTCTTGAAAGAGCGAAGACAAATTTTACATTAAGAAGATAAAACTAACGACTAGGAGAATGATTATGAAGACAACCGGTTATGCTGCGCACTCGTCCGATGCACATATGACACCTTACCACTTTGAACGCCGCGACATGCGTTCGGATGATATTTCTATTGAAATTCTTTATTGTGGTGTATGCCATTCTGATTTGCATACGGTTAATGGTGATTGGGGGCCACAGCCCTATCCGCTGGTTCCTGGTCATGAAATTGTGGGGCGTGTTCTAGCCGTTGGTGCCGAGGTTAAAAAATACAAAGTTGGCGACCGGGTTGCTGTTGGGTGCATGGTTGATAGCTGTCAGGAATGTGATCAATGCCATCATCACGAAGAGCAATTCTGCCGCAACGGTATGACACCTACCTATGGCGCACCGGATCGGATTGATGGTCAAATTACACAAGGTGGTTATTCCAAGCATATTATCGTCAGAGAAAAATTTGTTCTTAATGTTCCCGAGAATATGGATCTGGCGCGAACTGCGCCAATATTATGTGCAGGCATTACAACTTATTCGCCACTTCGCTCGTGGGGTGTCAAACAAGGGAGCCGGGTTGGTGTTATTGGCCTGGGTGGTCTTGGCCATATGGCTGTTAAATTGGCCGTAGCCATGGGCGCCGAAGTTACCGTTATCAGCCGTTCCACAAAAAAAGAGCAACAGGCCAAAAATATTGGAGCAAAAGGAATCCTTGCATCTGTGGATGCAGAGGCCATGCAACAGTCAGCCTGTTCATTTGATCTGATTATTGATACAGCGCCAGTGAAACACGATGTAAGTCTTTATTTGCCACTTTTGGATATTGATGGTTCGCTGGTCATTGTTGGACAAATCGGCTTGCTGGACGAGCCGATGACAATGCCTCTTGTTTTTGGACGCCGTCGTTTGGCAGGTTCATTGATTGGTGGCATTAAAGAAAAACAAGAAGTGTTGGACTTCTGTGCAAAGCCTAATA
>QKJH01000040.1 GCA_003250865.1 Alphaproteobacteria bacterium
ATTCATCCAGATAGCGTTGCCTTCGGATTTGCCCATTTTCTTGCCCGATGCCGTGGTCAAAAGCGGGCACGTCAAGCCAAACAGTTCGACATTTTCCTTGCGGCGACCCAAATCTACTCCATTAACAACATTGCCCCACTGGTCGGCACCCGACAGCTGGATGCGGCAATTGTATTTCTTGTACAATTCGACAAAATCGAACGCCTGCATCAGCATATAGTTGAACTCCAAGAAGCTGAGCGATTGTTCGCGCTCCAGACGCAACTTAACCGATTCAAAGCTAAGCATACGGTTAACCGAAAAACAGGTGCCGTAATCACGTAAAAATTCAATATAGCCCAGCCCTTTTAACCAATCAGCATTGTTGACCATGATGGCATCGTTTTCTCCATCACCATAACGGATAAGGTTTTTAAAGCCCTTTTTGATGCCTTCGATATTTTCGGCAATGCCTTCTTCGCCCATCAAAGGCCGGGATTCATCCTTGAACGATGGATCACCAACCAACCCCGTAGCACCACCCATAAGAGTAATGACCTTGTTGCCCGTTTGTTGGAACCAGTACAGCATCATAATGGTAACCATGCTGCCCACATGTAGGGAATCCGCAGATGGGTCATAGCCGCAATAAGCAACTTGCGGGCCGGATGCTAATAATTCATCCATGCCGTCGATATTGGTGGCCTGATTGAAAAAGCCGCGCTCCATCATCACGTTGATAAAATCCGATTTGTAAGTTGCCATTACATTTTCCTTGTATTCATTTACTTTTTAGAGAGTCGTTTTTGTCATACTATAGCGACAGCATATATATTGAACAATATAAAAGGCAGGTTATGACAGATAAAATCTATAAAGCTATCGGCTTGATGTCCGGTACTTCTTGTGACGGTATTGATGTTGCGTTAATTGAAACAGACGGAAAAAACCATGTAGAAGCCAAGTCTTTTATGGGTATTGACTACACTCCTGAACAAAAACAGCAAATTAAAGCCTGTTATGGCATGAGCCAAGATGATGATAAAGGCACCGTCAAAGCCATGGAAAAGCTGAGCACCATACTTCACGCTGACGCCGTCAAACAATTTCTTGAACTGCTAGATACTCCGGCATCTGAAATTGATATTATCGGTTTTCATGGTCAAACCATCTTTCATGACCCTGATAATCGCTTTACATGGCAGGTAGGCGATGGAGACTTACTGGCTAAAGAAACCGGAATTGACGTTGTGTATGATTTCCGCAGCGCTGATATTACGGCGGGCGGACAGGGCGCACCACTGGCACCGGTTTACCACCGTGCTTTGGCCAGCGATTTTGAAAAACCGTTGATGATTTTGAATATCGGCGGAGTAGCTAACGTTACCTATATCGGAAAGGATGGTCAGCTTATCGCCTTTGATACCGGCCCGGGCGGTGCATTAATGGACGATTATATGCACAAACACACCGATAAACCCTATGACAGAGATGGCGAAACCGCCAAAGCCGGAACCATCAACAAAGATGTTCTACTCCAACTTTTGTCCCACCCCTATTTTGCTAAAGAGCCGCCAAAATCCCTTGACCGTGATGCGTTTGCCGGCACATTTGAAAAGCTCAATGGACTTTCTGTCAATGATGCCATGGCGACATTAAACGCCTTTACAGTCAGTACCATAGCGCTTTCACTACGTCACGTTCCGGAAAAACCCCAAACATGGTTAGTCGGCGGTGGTGGTCGCAAAAATCGGTTTTTAATGGAAAACCTTGAAAAAAGTGTTGGTGGCGCGGTACAGCCTATTGACGATACAGGCTGGAACGGCGATGCCGTCGAAGCAGAAGCCTTTGCCTATATGGCTGTACGCCACTTGCTTAATTTGCCGATTTCGTTTCCAAAAACAACCGCCTGCCCCAAAGAGATGACAGGCGGCAAACTGGCAAAAAAACCGGCAGGATAACTACGCTTTCATGTCCACAGGATTGCTGGAATCGGTCGCTGCCTCTTTTGCAGCTACGCCCACACGCGCGGGACGGAGCAAGCGATCGTGAATCATATAGCCCGGTTCAATAACCTGTATGATAGTGCCTGCTGGCTGACCCGTACCCGGTGCCTCAAACATCACTTCGTGGACATTCGGATTGAATACGCCGCTTGTATCGACTTTTTGAATGCCCATCTTTGCCATGACATTCAATAAATCATCATGTGTTACATTAATGCCGGCAAACAGATTACGGATATAATCCGGCTCTGCATCCATGTCTTTTGGCGCATGTTCAACGGCACGCATCATGTTGTCAGCGACAGATAAAATCTCCCGCGCCAATTTAGATACCGCGAATTTACCCGCATCTTCTTTTTCTTTTTGAGTACGGCGACGTAAATTTTCCATCTCGGCTGCCATACGCAATAATTTGTCTTTCAGTTGCGCGTTTTCCTGTTGCAGTGATTCCAACGGATTTTCTTCCGTCTCGTTTGCCGCATCATCAATTGTCAATTCCTCATCGGCAATATCAATCGATACAACATTATCTTCTTCCATGGCGGCATCATTTGGCTTTTCTTTTTTGTCTGTCATGGTATTTACCCTTTTTAATGTCTTGAATACGCCCTTTTATATAACGAAATCAGAAAAGAGCAACCAATTATTGTATAATTTGCCCGTATCCTGTATATGTTTGTGAATAAAAATATAGAATCAAACCATAGTGCTTTCAATATTTTGCTTGATTGCCGACAACCTTGAAAAAGGATTTTTACATGCGTAGCGATAACCGCCAAGCTGACCAGCTCCGAAACATCGAGCTCATTCGCAACTATGCCAAACATGCCGAAGGCTCCTGCTTTATCAAATGTGGAGACACCCACGTTTTATGCACGGCAACCGTTGAAGACCGTATACCTGCCTGGTTAAAAGGAAAAGGGAAAGGGTGGATAACAGCGGAATACGGTATGTTACCCCGCTCGACCAACTCACGTATGGATCGTGAAGCAGCGCGCGGTAAACAATCGGGGCGCACACAGGAAATTCAACGCCTGATTGGTCGCGCCATCCGCTCGGTTGTTGATTTGACCAAAATGCCGGACATGCAAATCCGTATCGACTGCGATGTTATTCAGGCGGACGGCGGAACAAGAACAGCGTCTATTACAGGTGCTTACATTGCCTTGGCCGATGCCATTTCCCATTTGTTATCCATTGGCGCTTTGACACAAAACCCCATTGTTGAACCGGTTGCAGCCATCTCGTGCGGCGTTGTTAATGATATGGCTGTTGTTGACTTGAATTATGAAGAAGACTCATCGGCAATCGTTGATGCCAATTTTGTCATGACCGCCTCAGGGAAACTGATTGAAATTCAGGCAACAGGTGAGGAACACCCCTTTACAGATGAACAGTTCCAATCCTTAATGAAACTGGCACGCAGCGGTATCGGCGAAATCATTAAAATGCAACAAACAGCGTTGAAAGGCTAAGCCGTTTAATCGGGCACATAGCCTTCGGTTGGCCAATCATAATCATGCGAAAAAGGACGGTTCAGAGCAACGTCAAGAACGAAGTCCGCTACTTTGTCCGAGCTGAATGATTGATGTGCCCGTTTCCATCCGTTATAGGCAATGGTTTTACCTTCTTCACGGTGTTCATTGTAGTAACGCACCTTTTCAACCAATTCATCGCTGCTTTCAAAAAAGACAACTTCGTCTTCGCTATACAAATCATTCAACCGAAAACCATCATTGGTGTAGCAAAACGTTAATATGCCGTTGCCCATTAGCTGGGCAATCCGCTCGGATGAATACAGGTACAATTGTTCTGGTGTACCCTGAGAACCATCAACATAGGAACGCGAAATATTTAACGACATATAGGCATTGCGCATAGCTTCGCAGAAATCAAAACCGCGGATACTGGGTTGTCCGTCAAAACCCCGGAAAAAACAATTAACTTCGGGAACAGCCTCACGTATGTGAAGTGCCAACTCAACACGAAGCTGTTCATCCCACGGGTTATTGTGAGCAAAGAAAATCATATCGTGCTGAGGTTTATCCAACTCAAAGCAGCGGCCATCGTGAATAGCTCTGTCTGTCGGATTGGGTATAAAATAAGCCGGACGGCTCTTTGCCGCTATGGTTTTTAAGGCAGAACCGCCTGTTGTAATAAAGGTGGCATCCACAATCTCTTTATTGGCCTGAAGCAGACGGGCATTTGTCGGACTGAACAAAGCATCCACATTAAACTGAACAAGGGGAATATGGGGATATTTTTCTTTTATCGCCTTTAGTGTTTGTGTTGTTATAACCGTCGCGTGCCCCAGAACAATCACTTCTGGATGAAAGCTTTCCATGACTTCCATCAAATAACGGTTTGCCCCCTTAACACCCAATTTACGTGATGGAACAATTGCATTCAAGCGCGCTTGATCGCGGTCAGAAAAGAAGACAACATCATGACCATTACGCACCAAACCATAATAGAGACGGGTATCGGTTCCAAAAGTGCGCGCTCCCAAAAATTTTTGATTGGCATTGTCAACAAATAATATACGCATGGTGACTATTCTTTTGTTCTTTTGAATGGACTATTGTTAAGGTATGACGTAAAGTTCTGACATTGTCAATGCAGTGTCTTGTTTGCATCACAACCGGGGTTAATTCATGGGTCTTTTTACCGAAAAAAAATTGTTTCTTGCTACTCATAATGCCGGAAAAATCAAAGAAATTTCCAGCATGGTTGAGCCGCGCGGCTTTACCGTCATTACCGCCAAAGACATGGATTTACCCGAACCGGAGGAAACAGGCGTTACCTTTGCCGAAAATGCCGCATTAAAAGCTCTTGCCGCTGCAACAAAAACAAAGATGCCAGCACTGGCTGACGATAGCGGTTTTTGCTGTGAGGCTATGTATGGTGGCCCCGGCATTTATTCAGCCCGCTTTGCCGATGCCTGCGGCGGATGGGAGGGTGGTATGCAAGCCGTGCTAGGTGCTGCAGCAGAAAACAAAGCCTATAAAGCATGGTTTGTTACCGTTCTGTGTTTGGCTTTTCCAAATGGAAAAACACATTTTTTTGAAGGAATTGTTAAGGGCTCTCTGGCACAATCAATCCGCGGAGAGAACGGTTTTGGCTATGATCCCATTTTTATCCCCGACGGCCACAATAGAACGTTCGGCGAAATGGCAGCAGAAGAAAAAAACAGTTTCTCACACCGACGCGTTGCTTTGGACAGTTTTGTGAAAGAATTTATTGATGATTGAACGGCGCGTTTTAAACTGCTTTATGCACATCCCGACCACCATAACGCCGGACATATCATCCTACCGTGAAGAGATTGCGCAATATAGGAAAATACTAAGAGATGTTTTCCTTGACTCGGTATATGTCACAGCTAAACATCGCGATAATTTTCCTGCAAACTTCTTCGAACAATTATTGGCCGAGCTAAAAGCGCTCGCTTCGATTCCCACATCGGCAGAAATCAGCATTGAGGTTTCGTGCAATCAAATCAATGAATCCCTTATAGAAAGTCTGGCTTCTTATGGTTATAACCGTATCAGCTTGGCAACAACCGACAAGATTGACCAAACGAAACTGCGTTCTGTTGTCGATGTTGCACGTTCACTGTTTAAAGCCGTCAATATTGATTGCGTTGTAAAGAATTTTGCAACCAACAAAGACAGAGAGCTCGCCAGAATAGGCGACATGGCTACACTCAACGCACAACACTTGTCCATATATGGCTTACCCACACATGAAGCATTCCTCAATGTTCAAGATTGTTTAGGAAAAAATGGGTATCAGGCGTATGACCCGTTTCATTTCTCTCAGAATAGCCACCGTTGCCGCTATTTGATGGAAGTGCTGCAATATAATGATTATATCGGGCTAGGCCCGGGAGCCCATGGATGTTTTACATTAAATAACCGTAAGCATCATTGCACAACAGATTCTGATTACGCGCTTTGGGCACAAGAGGTAAAAAACAAACTTATTCTTACCCCGCTGTCTCAAAATGATGTCATGGAGGAATATCTGTTACAAAATCTAACCTTGCTTGACGGGATAGATTTCAAACGGTTTCAGGCATTTTTTGATTCGAAGTTTGATGCAATTTTCAACATCGAGCACGCACTGGGTTATAGCCATGACGATAAACCGGTATTATGCCGTCACTCACAAGCAGGTTTAAAAGCTACAGACAACACCCATGAGGGCGTTGCACGCGCCTCCTACGCATTGCTGGACTCAATGTACTAGAACAAGTTTGTCATTTACAACATCGCTGAACAGAGGACGTTTTTCAACCTGTCGGGTAAGTTCTTGTGCCTGCTGAGTTAGAACCGATTCTTTGTGAGCCGGAGTGTCTCCATATGTAAGCTTTAATAAAAGCTCATCCGAGACACATCCAACACTGACCGCATCAGCCATTACAATATTGGCGGCATCAGAATACTCCGCTTTATAGCTCACTATTTCTTTTTCATTTTCAAGAAACGCCGTTGCCAAAGCCATTTCGCCATCATTATTGGCTAATAAGACTGTCTCGCCACTGCTTTTGGTTAAAAACCGATCCAACGCATGCTCGGCACTGAATACGTACATACCCATTACTACACCCCTCTCTTTTTTTGTTTAAAACACAATACAGTACCAGTATTGTCCATTTACAGAATATTGGCAAGATTTTTCTTCTTGGAAACTGAATATTAAATCTTATCTTTTAATGTTAGGCAGATTTTCCATTATTGATAACATTAAAGGATACAACCATGTCAGATATTAAAAAAATAGCCGTGTTCGGTTCGGGTGTTATGGGCGCGGCCATCGCTGCCCAATGTGCCAATGCGGGGTATGAAGTACTGCTGTACGATATTGTACCGAAAGATGCCGATGACCGCTCGATTATTGCCAAAACAGCGATTGAAAAACTGCTGACGACCCGTCCGGCACCGCTTATGCATCCGTCATTTGCAGAGCGTATTACACCGGCCAACATCGATGATGACATGGGTTTGCTCTCTGACGTTGACTGGGCTATCGAGGCCATTATCGAACGCCTTGATTTGAAACAAAGTTTGTATCAAAAAATTGATGCCAACCGTAAACCAAATACCATTATTTCGTCCAACACTTCGACTATTCCATTAACGCTGCTGGTTGACGGTATGTCGGAAGGTTTCAAAGAACATTTTCTGATTACCCACTTTTTCAACCCGCCGCGCTATATGCAACTGCTGGAGTTGATTAAGGGCGAACACACCTCGGCCGATGTAATCAAACGCATCACCGGTTTCTGTGACCGCGAACTGGGCAAAGGTGTTGTTGATTGTCATGACCGCCCCGGTTTTATTGCTAACCGTATTGGTATTTTCTGGATTTGGTATGCCATTATTGAGGCGATGGAACGTGGCATTACGGTTGAAGAAGCCGACGCGCTTTTGGGTAAACCCATTGGCGTACCCGGAACGGCCGTATTCGGTCTAGCCGATTTGATTGGTATTGACCTTTTCCCACATATTGCCAAGTCCATGCTGGAAACGCTGGACGGCAGCGACGAGTATCACCAGATTAATTGGCAAATCCCGCTAATTAACAAAATGATTGAAGACGGTTACACCGGTCGTAAAGGCAAAGGCGGTTTCTTCGTCATGGAAAAAACGCCGGAAGGTAAAAAACTGATGACAGTGAAAAACCTTTCATCAGGTGAGTACGCTCCCCAATCCAAACCGGCCATTCCGGTACTGGAAAACCGCAAAGCAGGCCTCAAGGAACTGGTGGAATGCGGCGACAAGTACGGTGATTATGTCTGGGCAGTAATGGGGCGTGTTTTATCCTATGCCGCCTCACTGGTACCTGAAATTGCTGACGACATTCACGCCGTAGACAGTGCCATGCGCATGGGCTTCGGTTGGAAATTCGGCCCGTTCGAGATGATCGATCAAATTGGTGCAGCCAATATGGTTTCCCGCTTGAAAGCCGATGGCAAAGATGTGCCTGAATTTCTTGCAAAGGTTGGAAGCGGCAAGTTCTTTGATATCAAGGACAGCAAACCGCATTACTTCGATGTTTCTGGCGCTTATAAACCGATTAAACGTCCAGAAGGCGTTATTATGCTTTCGGACATCAAGCTGGCATCTTCGCGCGTTGACGGTAATGATGCCGCCTCCTTGTGGAATGTCGGGGACGGCGTTTTGTGTATTGAGTTTACCACTAAAATGAATGCCATGGAGCCGGCCGTATTTGACGTTTACGCTATGGCCACCAAATTGATTAATGACGGCAAGTTCAAAGCGCTTGTTATTTATAACGACAATGGCCGCGCTTTCTCGGCTGGTGCCAATCTGGGTATGTTTATCACCTATCTCAACAACGGCGAGAACGACAAGGTCGAAAAAATGATTACCGATGGCCAAGCAACCTATAAGGGATTGAAATACGCTCCGTTCCCCGTTGTTGCAGCACCAACCGGTTTGTGCTTGGGCGGCGGATGTGAAATTCTGCTCCATGTTGACAGTGTACAAGCGCATGCTGAAACAAACATGGGTCTAGTCGAAGTCGGTGTCGGCCTTATCCCGGGCTGGGGTGGTTGTAAGGAAATGTTGTTGCGCTTTAAAAACAGCAACCCGACCGCCAAAGCCTTTAAGGTCATCTCATCGGCCAAAACCTCGGCCAGTGCTGCCGACGCATTTGCGATTGGTTACTTACGTGAAGGCACGGACGGCGTTGTCATGAATAAAGACCGCCTGTTAGAGCGCGCCAAAGCCAAAGCGCTGGAACTTCTCGCTGGAGGATACACACCGCCAAAAGCAGATGAAGCAGCAGTCACCCTGTCGGGTGCCCCTGCAAAAGCGGAACTTGATGAAGGTGTAAAAACCAGCCATGGCGAAGGAAAAGCAACAGACTATGATGTTGTTGTGCTGGATCACTTGGCTACCATACTATCCGGCGGCGCGGGCGGCGGTGTAGTGTCCGAAGATGAGCTATACACACTGGAATGCGAAGAATTCATGAAGCTGTGCAATGAGCAAGGCTCCCGTGACCGTATCCAGCATATGCTTGATACAGGAAAGCCACTGCGCAATTAATCAAGCTGGCCACCTATATAAAAAGACCTTCCCTAATAGGAAGGTCTTTTTTGTATGCTCTTTCTATATAGAATTTCCTACTTTTTCTTTTTGTCCGAATCCTGCGTTACTTCATCCATAGCCATGCGTGTAACCAGCTCGACCAGCTCTTCGACAATTTCTTCGATAACGTAGGCTGTTGTTGACTTACGCGGCTCATTAGCCTCGGAATACATGTCAATACGGCGTTTGATTTCATTACGCGCCGAACCGCCGGGGAAGTTGGCTGCCAGAACCTGACGCGCACGACGGGCTCCCAACCGGATATACAGACGTTTACGGATGGCAACGTCTTCAGCCGAAGTGGAAAGAGCCCACAATTCAATTGGTCCCAACGTGTTAATTAAATGCTGCTCATAACGGCCTTCGTTAGTACCCAGCACAAATAGCGCCGGCGCCCCCGTAGAGCGCGGTCCCGTCAACCGGTTGCGCATAATCCACACAGCGGTTTCCGATAGCGAAAATCGCTCTTGTGCTTCTTTCACGGCAGAATCGGAAATGGCTGCACCCAAAATCCAAACGCCCGTGGCCAAATCGACCATATCGGAGTCAAAATCCTTGAGCAACTGAGAGGCCAAAATAATCTGTACGCCCCATTTACGTCCCTCACGAACGTCGCGCACAACCTGCGCACGAACGGCGGTCGATTTACTGGTACGGTGAAACTCATCATAAGAAAGACGTTTTGGTGATTCTTTAATCTTGCGCAGGCGGTTTTCATGATAAACGCGATACTTTTCCGGCATTGATCTAACCGACTCTTCGTTGATCCACCAGTTACGTACCAAAGCGTGGCGAGCCAACATATACATGATAGCCGTCTGTTTATCGGAACTTTCATCGCCTTGCGGTGATACGTCCATCAGGTCAAGCGCACAAATGTTGGTTTCACCTATGTCAAAGCGGGTAATCGTAGCCAAAATCGGAAACTCCCGAATGGCAGAGCTTATCATTCGCTCAAAAGCCTGAATAACATTTTCCGAACCGCTGCCGATTTGCGTATCCTGAAGCAATGACAAAATTTGCGGGCGGCGCGATGCGGTAATGGTATCTGCCAGAACAGGAACGGCATGGCGTTGTGCCAACGAAGCTTCGTGCACCAGACCGCGTTCGAACAGCGAATCAACAACGTCCCACCACAAGGCATCATTCGGCAACTGAATATTATGCGTTTTTAGAGCCTCATCAACCGTGTAATCCACACGCGGCAAATAGGGGCGCGGCTCAGCATTGGCAGCTCTATCATTACGCCACCGGTAAATTTCATCCACAACCAGACCAACAAGCTGTGGAATACCATCATAAGGCTTGTCCTGACCGGGTGGCGTTGCAAGCAATGTCACCAATTCCACCAGATAGCTGCGCTCATCCTGAAGCGGCTCACGGCAGCCCAATTGGGTATCAAACGGGTTAATTGCATTCTTCTGATCCATCGTCAAACGATAGCTTGTTGCCTCATGCACCCGTGAAGGTGGTAAGGCATCGCGTACAAGAGAAACCAAACCAGCCGATGACGGACCAATATCAATAATAGCCAAATATGGAAGTTGAGACACACCAGCCGTCAACGCCGTTCCCAAGTTGAGTGTATTCATCAAAACCGATTTACCGGCACCCGGCTGCGCAAAAACCAAATCAAACCATGTTGTCGTCAGCGAAGAACCAGTTGAATAGGGCCAAACCTTACCATCAGGCGAACGGAAAAGAATGGCGCCGTTTTTGAACGGACTGGAAGGACGCTGCCATGGCAACAATTTTAATACTTCGGAAAGTGGGGCAACCGCTTCGGTCGCTGTCGAAGCACAATGAACACCCAACGCCGATGACATGACTTCATCAAGAGGATCACCGGAAACACCCGACACCTGAGCATAACCCCAGCTTTCAATGGCCTGCGTCATTGTTGCCGAACGCGTTTCAATTTCTTTCATATCGTCTTCGTCCGCCCAGGTTGCAGCCGAAATACGCAATTTCACAACCGGTTCGTCCTGCGCAATTTTAGTCAGTGAGTCAATTGAACGTTTAATCTGCTGATTAACGGGATTGGAAAACGCCAACAATGATGTAATCAAAGCTTTTGTTGCTTGTCCCTCGATGCCGCCGCTTTCAATCAGAAATGACAATCTGAATGGTATATCGGCCTCAACAAAACGCGATAATAGTTGAGGAAAAGGAGTAGGTTCTGCCGGCGGCAAAGTCATGTCTACAGCCGCCCATAAACGGTGTCCGATTTTAACTACGTCCGAGCTCATAACCTGGGCATCATAAGTACAAATTTGTTGGCGGATTGGTGGCCACAGAACATCGGAATAGTCATGCTTGGATTTGGCAAGGCGCGGCGGAATAGGATCTCCCGGTAAACAAGGGTGCCAATTGTCGCCGGCACGGGCAGGAAAAATACTTGCGCGGGCGGCTGCCAAAGCATCATGAACTTCCATAACACCAGCCTGAATACCTAAATCATTCAAAGCAGTACGGATGCTGCCCACAAAGCCTTTGTGACGGTTACGCAAAGCCTCCATTGCCGCATGCGGGTTTTGCGAAAAGGGAGAGATAACCCAGTTTTCGTATTTTTCTTTACGTTTTTCAGCTTCGCTTTTTACTTCGGGTTTGGAAAGGGAACTGGGACGGGTCCACAATACAAAGTAGCACTCTTCCCATGCCAGAAACTGGTTTAAATGGCGCACGCGCTCATCAAACAAATCTTTTAAATCAAGTCCTACCGCTTCAGCAGCGCGGCGGTTAGGCCGCAATAATGTTTGCAGCTCTTTTTTCATCCTGTCGGGATTACGCATAAAGAAAACCTGCAAAGCATAGCCGGGTCTATCAAACCGGGCTCCCAGCGAAATGGTTGCTTGTTCAATAATGCGCAGATATTCGGCTGCACCAATGATTTGCCGCGAGCCATCCACCTTGATATAGCTGACAAGCGAGCCATCCTCGGCTACCAGCGTGGTTTCATCGTCAGCGGTTTCAATCCGAATGAACGATTCCAGCGGTTGCTTGGCAATACGGGCAAAGGGTGCGAGCACTTTATCCAAGAACTTCATGTATACACATTCCTACTTCACGGTGGCTTTTTTATTTTAGAATAGCAAAAAATATCCTAAGAGACCATCCCTTAAGAAATCAGAAATATAGCCTATAATTTTACGGGATTATCCGACTTTTTCGACTTTTGCGTAAATATCTGACCAAACTTTTGGATTCAATTCTGAAAATGGCCCATTTTTGGAGCGCCAGTATGCCAAAATTTGCGGGAACTTGTTGAACTGCACATTGTCTTCACCCTCAACATCCATAAAACGGTCAACGGGCAGAAAACGTACCCCCTTTAACAGGTTTTCCCGTTTTTCGTATTGTTTACGTTCAATGAAGTCATTCATTACATAGGCCAAAACGCCGGGATCATCGGTTCCCAAACGGCGTTTGCATTCATCTTTTCGGCTCATGAGAACATCCAACGCTTTGCGAGATGCTTCGCCGATAGACCCTTGCGCAATACGTCCAACATAGATGGCACGGACGATATGGTTAAGGGCGGCCTGCCCGATTTCCGGCAGCCATATAAGCACGCCGGATTTACGTTCATCAGAAAGCTTAAGATTAAAGCAGGACTTACAAAATATACACACTGTAATCAGGTTATCTTCGGAAAAATCGGATTCATCGCCATTGACATGGTGTATTTCCTGATATTTCTCTGCACGAAAGCCGCAACAACGACACGTGTGATTATCCCGCTCAAGAACACGAACCCTCATTTCCTGAGGGTTCGCATTATTAACACCGGATGATTTCTTGGAAAGACCGG
>QKJH01000077.1 GCA_003250865.1 Alphaproteobacteria bacterium
CCCCTACCTGTAATGTCGGAAACATTGACCCGGAAGGTATGGAAAACGGTTCAAAAGCAAAGGTACGGATAGCCAGTGCAATCAGTATGGCCAAAGCCGCCGTGCGGAACATATCGGCAAAACCGTTGATGGTATCAGCATCATCCAACTTGTTTTGAATATCTTGATTATCTTTTTTGTCTTCGGACATAATGGTTTTTACTTCATCCATAGGGCTTTTCGTCTTCTTTTTTTGAATATTGCGGGCTTTTATTCTTTATACGCAGAAACGACAACAAAAGCCAGAGCATAATCACCGTCATCAGACAAAGAAATGTCAATTTTCCGATTTAATCCTGCGGGAATACTTCGATTAATCTGTTCGGCAACCTGTCCATTCAGAATTACAACCGGCTTACCCCATTCATCATGTCCGATAGCAATATCATGCCAGCACATCCCTTCACGCATTCCAAAACCTGTTGCCTTGAGCACAGCTTCTTTGGCCGCATACAATTTTGCAAAGCCTGAAATCTGCTTCGCTTGCGCTTTATGCGAGAGCACACGCTCGTTCTCATCCGCAGTAAAACATTTTTCCAGAAAGCGAGGACCGAAACGGTCTACCAACCGTTCAATACGTTTAATCTGCACCAGGTCCGTTCCCACGGAAACAATCATTTTTTTTCTCCGCTTTTATCGGCTTTTAGCGAGGGCATCCCCTTAACACGATTAAGAAAATCAAGGCGGAGTTTCTTTCCATTCGCAATGCGACGCTGCCTTTTTTCCTGATACCGTTTGACGACCGGACGCACCAGATAAAATGTAATTGGCCATACCAGCAAGGCAATTAAAACACCACCAACCGTCATCGGCCAGAAAATATGACCCGGAGAATGTTTCAAGGCATCCAACGTTAAATGGGCTACGGCCCCTTCGGCTGTCATGTCAATCCCTAAAAGAAAAACCCCCAGCTTGTATATGCCAATCCAGATAAGCGGAAACGTCCACGGATTACCGATAACGCTGCCAATAACCATGGCCAGCGGATTACCGCCCGAAATCAGGCACATCAGCCAACCGCCAATCAGATGAAAACCGATAAAGGGTGTAAAGCTGATAGAAGCACCACACGCCGTTCCGGCGGCAATGCTGCGTGGCGAGGCATTAAGCCGCCCCAAGCGGTGCAGCCAATACCAAAAAGCCCGTCTATATCCCAGAGGTGGATGAAAAACTTCGCGCATTTTTTGGGCAAAGACTTTTTTCTTGCGACGTTTGAAAATGGACATCTCTCTATAACTTTACCAATAACATTTAAATCATGACGCTACTAGCGCATACGGGATCGTTCTACCGATATGATAATCGGCGTTGCACGCAAGGCGGCCAAAACATTATTCAAATGTTTGGTATCCTTGACCTGAATATCTACGAACATTTCCCAAAAATCAAGTGTTCGTGACGTAACTTTTAAATTCGTGATGTTACCGCCGTTTTTGGCAATAACCATGGAAAGAGTACCCAATGCGCCTTGGGTGTTTGTAACGGTAATAGACAAGCGGCCTACCAGCTCTTCGTTGCTGTCGGCAGTCTCTTCCCACGATACGTCCAGCCAACGTTCCGGCTCATCCGCAAAACTTTCCAAAGTTTCGCAGTCAATCGTGTGAATGGTAACCCCTTTACCGGTAGAAACAATCCCGACAATTCTGTCCCCTGGCAACGGGTGACAACACCGGGCATAATGGACGGCCATGCCGGGAATAAGCCCTTTGATAGGGATGGATGAGGTTCCCTTACCTCTTTCCGATCCCTTGCCCTTTTCCTTTTTATTGTGAAGATGAATGATATTCTCATCATCCACTTTCTGTTTGTAGTCTTCCAATTGCTGGGAAATATGTCCTGGAAAAACAGAGTTAAATACCTCTTTGGCACTGACGTTGCCGGCACCAACAACAGCGTATAAATCTTCAACTTCATCAAACCGGTAGATTTTCAGCACATCTTTGAAGGCCTTGTCACTGAATTCATACCCTTCCTGACGGAAGATTTTTTGAAGCATCGCTTTACCCAAAGCGCCATATTCCTCACGCTGCTGCATACGGATAAAACGGCGGATGCGTGATCGCGCCTTACCGGTAACAACAAACCGTTCCCATGTCGGCGAAGGCGTTTGCGTTTTCGAGGTGGAGATTTCCACCTGATCACCGTTTTGCAGCTCGGCCGTCAGGGGGGTAATACGTCCATTCACCTTTGCCCCTACACAGGTATCGCCTACTTGCGAGTGTACAGCATAGGCAAAATCAATCGGCGTTGCACCGCGCGGCAATTCGATTAAATCACCTTTGGGAGTAAAACAAAACACCTGCTCCTGAAACAGTTCCAGCTTGGTATGTTCCAAAAACTCGTCCGGCTTTTGGGCATTTTCAAGAATTTCCAACAGCTCACGTACCCATCGATATTGCTTGCCATCCGCTTTTGCCCCTTGCTTGTAAGCCCAGTGTGCCGCCACCCCGAGTTCGGACACATTATGCATGTCAAACGTGCGAATTTGCACTTCGATGCGTTGTTTAAGCGGCCCAATGATTGTGGTGTGCAACGACTGGTAGCCGTTACGTTTGGGCGTGGAAATAAAGTCTTTAAACCGTCCGGGAACCACCGAGTATTCGCTATGCAGGATGCCCAATGTATGATAACACTCACCGACATCCTTAACCAGGATGCGGAAAGCCATAATGTCGGACAGTTGTTCGAATGCAACGTTCTTGCGCTGCATTTTCCGCCAAATGGAATATGGCGTTTTTTCACGACCGTCGACCTGACCTTCGATACCGGAAATTTCCAGCACCTCCTGAAGCTCACCGACAATCTTGTCAATCATGTTTTCGCCGTCTTGCCGCAAGTAGGACAAGCGCGCCATGATACTTTCACGAGCATCACCATTGATTTCCTTGAACGCCAAGTCCTGTAATTCATCCTTGAAACGCTGAATACCGATACGCTCGGCGAGCGGAGCATAGATTTCCAACGTTTCCGTGGCAATACGCAAGCGTTTTTCCGGGTTTTTCAGAAAATGCAAGGTGCGCATGTTATGAAGCCGGTCGGCCAGCTTAATCAACAATACACGGATATCCTCGGACATGGCGAGAACCAGCTTGCGGAAGTTTTCGGCCTGTTTATTTTCGTTTGTTTGAATTTCAATCCGCGATAATTTTGTAACCCCATCCACCAGCTTGGCCACGTCATCACCGAACATGTCACGTACCTCGGCATAGGTAGCGGATGTATCTTCAATCGTATCGTGAAGCAGCGCCGTTGCAATTGAGGCATCATCCAGACGCATTTCGGTCAGGATACCGGCAACTTCCAGCGGATGGGAAAAATAAGGATCGCCGTTGGCACGTCTTTGAGAGCCGTGCATCTTCATGGAGTAGACATAGGCGCGATTCAACATATCCTC
>QKJH01000069.1 GCA_003250865.1 Alphaproteobacteria bacterium
CATGCGGGGTATGGATAACCCCCACGCGAGCGCGCGATTCGTCATCCTTATGCTCAATATCAAAGCCAAAATGCGGGTAAAGATTATCTGTCATGCGTATTAATCCTGTTCTGTCACAAAAAAGCCCCGCATGCGGCAGGGCTTATTCCATTGTTATGTCAGCCAAAAAACTTAGGCGGCTTTGCTTTGAGCAGCTTCCACCAGCTTTTTGATTTTTTGAAATTCCGGCGACAATTTGGTCTTTGCCGTGTTTTTCACATACTCGTCAACACCGCCCTTGTGCTCCAAGGTGCGCAAGCCGTGCATAGAAACACGTACTTTGAATGCTTTTTGTAAAACTTCACTATATACCGAAGCAACCTGCAGGTTCGGCATAAATGTACGGCGGGTTTTGTTATGTGCGTGTGACACGTTGTTTCCGGTCATCACCTTTTTTCCTGTAACGGCACATTGACGAGCCATGGTACTACTCCCTAGTGTTTTGCATTTGTTTTTCGCTTGTTTTAAACGGCTTATTCCTATAATACAAGCAAAATATTCAATCTCGAAGTGGCCTTATACGGTGATTCAAGCCTTTAAGTCAAGTAAATTTTATGCTTTTTATCATAAATTGTATTCCATGCCATCCTTGGACTTTTCATTTCATTACAATTCTGGTACATTTTAGCCATACCCTCTAACACCCATCGCTAGAAATCCTGCCATGAAAACACCTTCCCGCCCCTTATCGCCACATTTACAGATTTTCCGTTGGCATATTGCCATGTTTACCTCCATTACCTATCGCGCCGCCGGTATCGGGCTGGTTATCGGCGCATTTGCCGCAACCGTTTTGCTGGCCTGTCTGGCTTTCGCCCCCGAAACCTATGAAATACTGACCGGATTTCTGGATACCATACTGGGCAAACTGGCACTGGCCGGGTTTACATGGGCACTATTCTTTCAATTGTTGCAGGCCGTTCGCCACCTGTTCTGGGATGCAGCCATCGGGCTGGAGCTGAAAACCGCCCGTCTTACCGGCTGGCTGATTGTCGGCGGGTCGTTTGTTCTGACCGCGCTGGTCTGGGCTTATCTTTTATTCATCGCGTAAAGTGAGGAAATCATGTCTTTCTATTACCGTGACTACGGGTTGAAATCTCCTATCAAGCGTGCCGCCGATTTGGGCTCGACACACAGCGGAACACACCATGCCATTCGGCTCAAATATCTGTCCATGGCACTTATCCCCGTTCTGGCATGGGGGCTATATGCCGTGATTTCACTGGCCGGCTTGGATGCCTATTCGGCACGGTTTTGGTTATCCCAACCAATCAACACCCTGCCCGCCCTTATTAGCGTTATCGTTGTTTTCTATCATGCTGCGCTCGGCGGACAGGAAGTATTCATCGACTATGTTCCGAACCGCACCATACAATTTATCTGTGTCGCAAAATATCATCTTGCCTGTTGTTTGGCCTGTATTGTTGCCTTGTATTCCATTCTATCCATTGCCTTTGAAGGATAAGTCCCATGACCGACCAATACGAAATTATTGACCATGAATACGATGTCGTTGTTGTCGGCGCTGGCGGAGCCGGTTTGCGCGCCACATTCGGTATGGCGGCCAAAGGACTGAAAACTGCTTGTGTGACCAAGGTCTTTCCCACGCGTTCGCACACCGTAGCGGCACAAGGCGGCATTTCCGCTGCATTGGGCAATGTCGGTGAAGATGACTGGCGCTTTCACATGTATGACACAGTCAAAGGTTCGGACTGGCTGGGTGATCAGGATGCCATTGAATATATGTGCCGCGAAGCCATTCCTGCCGTCATCGAGCTGGAGCATTACGGCGTGCCTTTCTCCCGCACTCCCGAGGGAAAAATCTATCAGCGTGCCTTTGGCGGCATGACGACACATTACGGCGAAGGTCGCGCTTTTCGTACCTGCGCTGCGGCTGACCGCACAGGACACGCCATTTTGCATACGCTGTATCAACAGGCTCTCAAGCACAAGGCCGAATTCTTTGTTGAGTATTTCGCCATTGACCTGCTCAAGGATGATGAAACCGGCGATATTGTCGGTGTTCTGGCATGGAATCTGGACGACGGCACATTGCACCGTTTCAGAGCTCATCAGACGGTATTGGCCACGGGGGGGTATGGGCGTACCTATTTCTCATGCACTTCGGCTCATACCTGTACTGGGGACGGTGCCGGTATGGCGGCACGCGCCGGCGTTCCGCTTCAGGACATGGAATTTGTCCAGTTCCACCCGACAGGCATTTACGGGGCAGGCTGTCTGATTACAGAAGGGTGCCGCGGCGAAGGTGGCTATCTGACCAATTCCGAAGGCGAACGCTTTATGGAGCGTTATGCCCCGTCAGCCAAAGACTTGGCCAGTCGCGATGTCGTATCGCGCTCCATGACCATTGAAATTGCCGAAGGCCGTGGTGTTGGCAAAAACAAGGATCATATCTTTTTACATCTGGAACATCTTGGCAAAGACGTTATCCATGAACGTCTGCCCGGCATTGCCGAAACGGCCAAGATTTTCTCGGGCGTTGATGTGACCAAAGATCCTATTCCGGTTTTGCCAACCTGCCACTATAACATGGGCGGTATCCCGACCAATATTCATACTCAGGTTCTCTCCCCAACAGAAAAAAATCCCGACAAAGTGGTAAACGGTTTAATGGCCATTGGCGAGGCGGCTTGCGTTTCCGTGCATGGTGCCAACCGTCTGGGTTCAAACTCGCTGTTGGATTTAGTGGTATTCGGCCGTGCCGCCGCCAATTACGTTGCACAAAACCTGAAACCCAATACGCCGCATAAGCCGCTGAAACCAGAAGCCACTAAGCGCATTATCAGCCGTTTTGATGCCATCCGTAACAATACCGGTAAAACAAAAACAGCTGAACTGCGTCTGGAAATGCAAAAAACCATGCAAAACCATGTTGCCGTCTTCCGCAAACAGGAAACGCTGGACAGTGGCGTGGACAAATTACTGAAACTCTTTCCTAAACTTAATGATTTGCAAGTTTCTGACAAATCCATGGTGTGGAATTCCGATTTGGTGGAAACGCTTGAGCTACACAATCTGATGGTTCAAGCGGCCGCTACGGCACAAAGCGCAGCCAATCGTACCGAATCACGCGGCGCCCACGCCCGTGACGATTTTGCCGAACGGGATGATAAACAATGGATGAAACACACCGTTGCCTATATGGACACCAAAACCGGCAAAGCCACCCTTGACTATTGTCCGGTACATATGCACACACTGACGGACGAGGTCGAAGCATTCCCGCCGAAAAAACGGGTTTATTAATAAAAACCAGACGCACATACCCCTTAATCCTTAAAAAACTTGATTTTTATGAAAAAGTGGTGTATCCTGTACATCTGATTAAGGGTGATAGAGGGAGTATGTGTTATGCGTTCCAATC
>QKJH01000097.1 GCA_003250865.1 Alphaproteobacteria bacterium
ATTGCGTTGAATGCGAAAACGCATCGTTATGGTGTTTGTAATGCAATGGAGACATTGTTGGTCGCAGAAAGCATTGCTCCAAAGGTGCTGCCGATATTGGCCGAAAAATATGCCGAAAAAGGTGTGGAGCTGCGCGGTTGCCTGAAAACCTGTTCCTTAATCAAAAATGCGGTGCGTGCCGCAGAAGAGGATTGGCATACGGAATATCTGGCGCCGATATTGTCTATCAAAATCGTGGCCGATATGGATGAAGCCATAGCTCATATCAATCAATACAGCTCTGCACATACCGAAAGCATTGTCACCGAAGACTACACCTTAGCGCGGCGTTTCTTACGCGAAGTGGATTCTAGCTCTGTGATGATTAATGCTTCCACCCGCTTTGCCGATGGCTTCGAGTATGGGCTAGGTGCGGAAATCGGGATCAGTACCGATAAATTGCATGCGCGCGGCCCGGTTGGATTGCAAGGTTTGACCTCGTTGAAATATATCGTGCTAGGCGACGGACACATTCGTCAATAATGATAGGTATCTACGGCGGCACCTTTAATCCGGTACATTATGGACATTTGCGCACGGCACTGGAAGTCAAAGAATTATTCGACTTAGAGCAATTGCGACTGATTCCGTGCCGCTTGCCTCCGCATCGCCATGAGCCGGATGTGGGTGGCGAAATGCGTTTGGCCATGTTAAATCTTGCTATCGAAGATGCGCCGGGTCTGGTTTCCGACCGTCGCGAGCTAGATAGGGAAGGGCCTTCGTATATGGTCGATACTCTGGCTTCGCTGCAAGCCGAAAATCAGGATGAGGCTTTGATTCTGTTCATCGGTGCCGACGCCTTTGCTGGCCTTGAGCATTGGCATCTTTGGCAGCGCCTGTTTGACTACGCCCATGTCGTCGTGATGACCAGGCCGGCTTGCCAAATGCCCGTCATTTCGGATTTTTTACGTGAACGCTTATGCGAAGATCGCCGGCAATTGCAACAAAAAAAATCGGGGCGCTTGTTTTTTCAAGCGGTTACCGCCTTGGATATATCCGCAACGGCCATACGCGAGATGATAGCCTCAGGCCGCGATCCAAAATTCTTATTGCCGGATGCCGTGTTGGCATATATTCGGCAACATCAACTTTATCTTCCCTGAAATTAGGACATTGAATGCAAGTAGAAGAATTACTCAAATTGGTTGAGACCGTACTGGATGAGCGCAAGGCTCATCAAATCAAAGTTTTGGATGTGCGCAAAAAAAGCAGCATCACAGATTACATGGTCGTTGCTACGGCGACGTCAACTCGCCATGCCCAATCCCTCTGTGAATATGTCGTCGAGAAAGTCAAAGAAAATGGGATGCAGCCTCTGGGTATCGAAGGCCAGCCAGGTTCGGACTGGGTATTGTTGGATTTAGGCGATGTAGTGTTGCATGTAATGACCGGTCAAGCGCGTGAGTTTTATCAGCTGGAAAAACTGTGGTCGGTTGATGGTGAGAAAACCGAATAAACGATTGTGTGCGATATCTGGCTATACGCGTGGGGTTTAGCATACATTGGTGGATTTACCCGAGTAATCGCGAAAACTAAAGCCTTAAGGTGATGAACGCACATACCGTAAGCTGCCAATCCTGTAATGCTCAGATTGCAGGAAGCATGATCCATTTGGGTTTTAGTGATATGCAGGCACTGTATTGCTCTTCATGCCCGTGCGTTTTGCTTTTGAAGGACTGGACGTTGTTGGAAAAGCTCGGTATTTCTTGGCCACATCTTCAGGCCGGAGATCAAGGATGGCAAGCGTGGGATAGGCATCTTCTGCCGATTTACCAAAAGATTGAGGCCTTGTTTAATCCTTGTTCTTGCGGTGGTACGTTTCGATTCATGAACTCACCCCGTTGTCCCAAGTGTAAGGGTTTGTTAAGGGGGGATGTTTACGAAGATAAGCCGATTCTGAAGGAAAGAGATCTTTATGCTTTTGTTTCCGTTGGTTCCATCTATGATATCAATGCACTCAAGGCCTAACCCAAATAATCATTCATGCCAACCGTTATAAGCCGGTGATCTTAAGTTGCTAAAAAAGACGATGTCGTTACTTCATTTCTACTGTTGATTACTGTGAAAGACATCGTAGGGGCGGCACTCATTTTCTGGGGGATGCAACCCTATCCACCTAACTTGTGCAAACCAGTCGGTGTCTGAATATGGGCAACTAGATATGGCTTTTGGCCTGGTAATAAGGCCGATACTCTGAAATGACCTTCAAAACCGATAGCGTTTAATACCCTGATTACTTTATCGGGTTCAGAATGAAATCCTTCAAGCCTTACTAACGTACAGCCGTTTTCTGGTAATTTCGTTGTTGGATGAACGGCATTGGGCCATTGAATAAGGGTCGGAATGACACCTTGCAGAGGTAGGCTGCCGTCTTCGGGTATTGTGATCAACCAGTTCATTGTTCCACGGCTCATAGACTCGATCTTTCCGAAAGACTTGGGCAAAGCTGCGGAAGCACTGTTGATATCATTGGTGCGGGCAACCCACGTAGTTAATTGAGCTGCTTGTGATAAGTCCGGGTGGTCCAGCTGAAACCAGCGTGAACGATTCGGCGCAGACGCATTCGGATTGATAGCAATCACTTCCAGATAAAGTTTTTCTCCCAACTTAAGCAAGCAATTATGCGTCCCCATGCGTGGGTGTTTGCCCCCGGTTTGTAAGCGAACACCGAGTACTTGTTCAACATATTCTACGCCGGTTTGGAGTGTAGGGGCAGTGATGACAATATGGTCTAGGTGTGAATGAAGCATGAAATCTTTTTGTCGCAAAATCGGGGGCGCATTTTCTATTATAGTTTGCAAAGTTATGTGGGATTAGGTAGGTCTTTGACTGTAGGTTTTATCGATTAAACCGTGTTGTATATTTCTGATTACAATGTAGTAAGTCGCTAATGAAATTAGGGAAATAAAGATAATAATGAGGGCAGAGAAATGGAAAACATCATAAAACACAGTTTATTTTTCTTGTTTCTCTGTTTTTTGGCCGTTGGTTTTTGGTTAAGCCCAGACTTTAAAACCATAGTGGCTGGCATTGCGATTTTTTTGTTCGGCATGTTGTCCCTGCAAAAGGGATTTAAGTTTTTTACCGGCGGCATGTTGGAACGCATATTACGTAACGCTACCGATAATATCTTTAAGCGCCTGCTGTTCGGTATTACGACTACGACGCTAATGCAGTCCAGTTCTTTATTGTCTGTATTGGTTATCTCCTTTATCAGTGCCGGTTTGCTTGATCTCGCTGCGGGTATAGGTGTCATTTTCGGAGCTAATCTCGGTACCACTACAGGGGCCTGGTTAGTGGCCGGTTTCGGTCTGAAGGTGAATATTTCCGGTTATGCGATGCCTCTGATGGTTTTCGGGGTTTTATTTCAATT
>QKJH01000085.1 GCA_003250865.1 Alphaproteobacteria bacterium
GCCGCTTCTGGTACGGACGTTTCTGGATATTTCCGAACGCAAACATATGGAAGAATCCTTGCGCTTTGCCAAGGAACAGGCCGATGCCGCCAACCGCGCCAAATCGGCTTTTCTAGCGAATATGAGCCATGAACTGCGCACACCGCTGAACGCCATTATCGGTTTTTCCGAACTGATTAAGAATGAAACATTCGGGGCGCTGGGTAATCCGCGCTATGTTGAATATATGACGGATGTGCATTATTCGGCGCACCATCTGCTGGAAATCATCAATGATGTTCTGGACATGTCAAAAATCGAAGCCGGCAAGTTCCAACTGGTCGAAGATATGATTGACCTGTATCCGCTGGCCGAATCCGTGCGGCGTATCATGAATGACCGTGCCATCACGAAAAACATCAAAATCCGTATGAATGTGCCGATGGATACCCCGAAAATCTATGCCGACAAACGGGTTATCCGCCAGATGATGCTCAATCTGGTATCCAACTCCATCAAATTTTCGCCTGAACGCTCGGAAATCATGATTGAGACCAAGTTGTTTGATGGTGAGCGGGGCGGTATTCATCTGATTGTCCGTGATAACGGGCGCGGTATCCCCAAGGAAAATATTTCCAAAATTGTGGAACCGTTCAGCCAGATTGGCGACCCGTCTATCAATAACGGCAATGGTTCGGGGCTAGGGTTACCGTTGACACGGGCAATGGCCGAGATGCATGGCGGTCGTTTGATTATCGAATCCGAACTGGGACAGGGAACGACCGTTTCCATTGCCTTGCCGGCCAAACGTGTGTTGAAATCCGTTGAGGATGATGAGCTGGTACTTGAAGCCACAGCTTAATTAACCGTGGCTTTCCGCCGCATTTTTGTTTTCTTCCAGAATATTAAACGCCACACTGGTCAAATGGCCGTTAATTCGTGCCAAATCGCGGATAAGATCGATATGGATACTGGATGTCTGCACGGTTTCCGGTTTGCCGTCGCGTAAGCGTTTGAAGTGTTTTTCCTGTGTTTTCTCGGCGAGCGTGCGTAATTCCGTTTTGTTCTTAATCAGCTTTTTGGCAATGCGCACTGTCGGAGTCATAAAGGTGTTAAAAGCCAGCTTCATATTGGAACAGACTTGTGCATGAAAATCGATGATTTCCTTTAATCCGGCGGTTGAAAAAGCGACATTACGGCGGATTTTCTTGTCGGCCAAATCACAGATATTGCGGTCGAGAATATCACCGATATGCTCCAGATTGGTGGCAAAGGTCAGAATTTCGACGGCGCGCTGCCCTTCCTGTTTGGTAAGACCCTTGCTGCTGATACGGGTCATGTACAGCTTGATATGCGTATAGAGTTTGTCGACATTTTCTTCGGTGTCATGGATGGTTTGAACAACGTTCAAGTCATCTTTGTCAAAAGCATTGATGGATTGTTTCAGCATGGTTTCGACAATATCGCCCAGCCTAAGGGTTTCCCGCGCGGCACAGGACAGGGCAATAGCGGGGGTATCCAGTGCTCCTTCATCCAGATAACGCGGTTCGGATATGTCTTCGTCCCGTATGGCGGGTTTGTAGAACAGCTTTTTGATGGTGCGGGCAAAGTACGGCGTAAAGGGCAAAAACACAATGGCACGACCCAGACTGGATAGAGTGTGGAAGTTGACAACCTGCCGTGCCGGTAACTCACCCAAAAAGTGGGGGAAGTAGGTAGCAATCGCCGGAATGAACGGGAGAATGAGAAGCGCACCGAGCAGCCGCATTGAAAACTCGCCAATGGTAACATACCGTCCGCCATGCGGTGATTTGATATTAAGTATCAACGGTGCAATTGAACCGCCGACTTGCGCTCCGATAACAAAGACAAGCGAGACAGGCAAAGACAACAATCCTTGTGAAGCCAATGTCATGACAAACAGTATGGTGGCCAGCGAGGAATGGCTTAGCCATGTCAGGAGGGCGGAAAAAAGAAACGCCAGAAAAACTTCGTCATCCAATGATGTAAAAATCTCACGCGTCACATCGGATTGGCTCATGGGGACCGATGCGCCCAGTATCATTCTCAAAGCCATCAACATAATGCCCAATCCCAATATGGCACGACAGATAAAGGTAGGTGTCGACGTTTTAAACATTCGGTTGCCGATGGCACCGACAATAATCATCAGCGGCATCAGAAAACTCAGGTCAAGGGATAAAAGTTGGGCAATAAGTGTTGTGCCGACATCCGCACCAAGAAGGACGGCCAGTGCGGCACTGAGCGTAACCATGTTTTTATCGGCAAAGGCAGAGACAATCAAAGAGGTAGCGGTAGAACTTTGTACTACCGTCGTCACGCTCAACCCCGACAGGAAGGAGCGGATACGGCTTTTGGTATTTTTGGCGATAAAGTTTTTCAGCTGTGCACCATAGGCGCGGGTAACGCCGTTTTGTACTAGGCTTAGCCCGTATAGCAATAAACACACACCGGCGATGATGGTAAGAAGGATGGTTGAACCGCTCATGCGTACTCCATGGGTGAAACGATAATCACCCAGTGTAAGACAAGGATTCTAAAGGAATCTTAACTCTTGAAAAAAGAGTCGGCAGCTGAGCGCGAGCTTTGCTTTTTGTCGATGGCTTCCTGTGCCCGTTTGATTTCGGTGTGTAAATCTGCAATATACTCGTTCAGCGCATCGATGGACATGACCTCCAGATTCTTGGGCTGGGGCTTTTTATGCTGCGGTTCGTCATCGTCAAGGAACATGGTTTCTCTCCTTTTTGTGTGTGATTATAGCGAAGTACTGATTTTCAGGCGAATAAAAACTTTCTCTTTGCAGTTTTATTGAAAAACATTATAATGAGGCCAAGTTTTTTTTCCGGCAAAGGTGAAACAGTGTCTGTGCCGGGCGAGGGGTTAAGTCGCCTTCGCCGGGCGTTCTTTGTTTGCACATTTGCTTTTTTTGATACCAAAGGAGATTTAATTATGGCTCAATTACCGGTAATGCCCAAGGCAACGGCCGTATGGCTGGTGGATAACACCTTGCTGACTTTTAAACAGATTGCCGATTTTACGGGATTGCACCCGCTGGAAATCGAAGCGATTGCCGATGGCGATGTTGCCCGCAATATCGTGGGTAAAGACCCTGTTGCCAGCGCCGAATTAACAGCCGATGAAATCAAAGCCTGCGAGGCCGACCCGAACCGCACCCTGACCATGGTTGTGAAAAGGGATATGCCAAAGGCTGTCAAACGCTCCAAGGGGCCGAAATACACACCGGTGGCCAAGCGCGGAGACAAACCCGATGCCATTGCATGGTTCCTGAAAAATCATGCCGAGCTGTCGGATACACAAATTGTCCGTCTTATCGGCACAACGAAAAACACGATTGAGGCTATCCGTAACCGTA
>QKJH01000048.1 GCA_003250865.1 Alphaproteobacteria bacterium
TAGCCCAAAGCGCTTTACCAAAGCGTTTACCGTTAGCTTTGCTGTAACGATACTGATATTATGCGGTACGATTTACTTTGTTAACCCGTTTAACAATATGCCGCTACGTCCTTTGCATACCAAACAGAATTATTATGATGTCGAACAGCGTTTCTTTTACCCCGCCATTGCGCGTGAAAAACAATATGACAGTGCCGTGTTCGGAACATCGACACTACGCGCCCTGTTACCCGAAGATTTGAACCGCATTTTCGGCAGCAATTTTGCCCAGCTTGCTTTGAATAACGGCCAAGCCTATGAACAATACCGCCTATTCAAACATTTCATGCGCTTTCGTGCACCCGAGGAAGTAAAAACCGTTATCTTTGACGTTGATGCCAAATGGTGTATGCGTAAAGACAGTTTTGTAAAGACAGAGCGTTCCTATCCCTTCCCCGACTATCTGTATGATGATAACCCGTGGAACGATGTCCCATACCTGTTTAACACAAAGATGTTGGAAATCATCGGCCGTATGCTGAACTATAACGTTCTGGGCAAAGGTCGTGTCCGCCATCTGGCCAATGGCTGGGGCTATATGTGGCCGGAACATGACTGGGACTTGACACAGGCTCGGCGTGAGATTTACGGTAATAATGACGGCACCGTCCAAACCCATCCCGATACCGTCCCCCCCTTTACAGCCAGCAATGATGAAAAAGCCGAGTGGCATTACGCCGTACATGACTTTATGCGTGAGATATTGGATACAGCACCAACCTCGACGCAGAAAATTCTTATCTTCCCGCCCTACCATATATACAAACAGGGCAACCCGACCAGCGAAAGCCACGCCGTATTTCAGGAATGTAAAGACCGTATCGTATCCATGGCCACCACTAAACAGAACATTCTGGTTGTGGACTTCATGATTGATAGTCCCATTACACGTGAAGACAGCAATTATTGGGATGGCTTGCATTTCAATCAGGACACAGCACAGCGCCTAACCGCGGCACTAGAAGCCCTCTCCAAAGATCCGCTTGCCGCATCGGATATATACAAGGTGCTCTACGCTGACTGGAACGGCACTGTAATAAAGAAAGAGTACCCGTAACACCATGAACGCCAATGATAACACCATCCATATTGCCCTTAGCATCAACGACCCGTATGCCCAGCATCTTTCGGTTACGCTGGCCTCTTTATTGACCAATTACAACAGTGCCGAAAGATTGAGTTTCCATGTCATCAGCAAAGGATTACTGGAAGAAAACAAACAGAAAATCACCAGCCTGAAATCCCTGCGCGATTTCGATATCGAGTTCGTTGAGGTCAATGCCGATGATTTCAAGGACTGCCCGAACAATGCCGCCTATATCACGATAGAGGCCTATTTCCGCATCAAGCTTCCCTCGATGTTTCCTCATTTGGACAAAATCCTCTATTTGGATGTTGATACTGTCGTCACTGGTGACATCGGCACCATTTGGCACACGCCCATGAGCGATGATGACTGGGTAGCCGGAGTGCAGGACATTGGTGTCAATGCCGATTTCCTTGAAAAACTGGGTATGAAGCGCGATGCCTATTATATCAATTCCGGCGTATTGCTAATGAATTTGACTGCGCTGCGCAAAATCGGTTTTGAAGAGAAATGCTTTGATTATATCCGTAAAAATGCTCCGCTTTTAATGCATGTTGACCAAGATGTTATCAATCCGGTATGCGAAGGCCATATCCTAAAGCTTCAGCCCTATTGCAACCTGCTTCACGGCTATTTGGAAACCCCCACACCGAAAAAGTTCCCCGTTTTACAGTATTCCAGTGATGAGATCCGTCACGCATGTAAAAATCCGGTACTTATCCACTATACGGGGCCAACCAAGCCGTGGTTCTATAAATGCAAAAACCCCAAAGCTGCATTATACGCGCATTATATTCGCCTGACACCATGGGGAACCGACTTCAAATATCCGGACAAGAATGTTCCGGCCATGATAAAAAAGCGGATATCACGGCTGAAGCGTGCCCTTAAAAACCGTTTTTAACCGGTGCCGGATTAAACTTCGGTTTGAAATCGCATGTGATTGGTTATCGGATAGCGCCGTTCCTTACCGAATGAGCGCAAGGTAATTTTCACACCCGGAGGTGCCTGACGTCGCTTATATTCGGCTTTATCGACCATATGGCGGACTTTCTGCACAACATCTTCGTCATGGCCGCGGCGAACAATCTGCTTGATGCTCATTTCTCCTTCAACCATACAACCTAATATATCATCCAGAATGGGATATGGTGGCAAGCTTTCCTCGTCCGTTTGATTGGGTTTCAGCTCTGCTGTAGGGGCTTTCTCCAGAATATTACGCGGAATAACATCCAGTACGGGATGTTTACTCAGCGACGGAGCATGCGCGTTACGCCAACGGCAAAGATGGAATACGGACATTTTGAAAATATCCTTAATCAAGGCAAATCCCCCCGACAAATCGCCGTACAATGTCGAATAGCCAACCGACAGTTCCGACTTGTTACCGGTGGATACCAGCATATAGCCCTTTTTATTGGACAAGGCCATCAGGGTTGCCATACGGATACGTGACTGGATATTTTCTTCGGTAATGTCTTTTTCCAATCCCTTAAATTCATCTGCCATCATGGTTTCAAAGGCCTTCATTGCCGGCTCTATATTAATCTGGCGTAATGTCAGCCCAAGACGTTTGGCGCAATCGGTTGCATCCGTAATACTTTCATCAGACGTATAGGGAGACGGTAGCATATAGGAAAAGACCTTATCCTTGCCCAGCGCATCAGTGGCAATGGCCGCACACAAGGCACTGTCGATACCGCCCGACATACCCAGAACCACACCTTTGAATCCGTTCTTGCCGATATAATCACGAATACCGACAATCAGAGCATTATAGATGCTCTCGTACTTGTCGGCAGGCTTGTATTGGAATTCATCTTTGTGAAATCCGTCAAAACGCCCCTGCGTAAACGTTACCTCAAAGGTTTTCTCTTCGAAAAAGCCTGCACAGTGGCGCGGCTTGTCATTGGGATTCAGATAAAACGAGCCGCCGTCAAACACCAATTCATCCTGTCCGCCGACCATATTGACATACATGATGGGCAGTTCTGTTTCATTGACCCGCTCCTGCGCATGTTTGACACGGATTTTATCCTTATCAAATTCAAAGGGACTGCCATTGATGCATAACAGGAAATCAGCACCGTTCTGTTTTTGGGTCATGGGCACTTCGTACGACCACATATCTTCGCACACCATGATGCCGACCTTAACGCCGTTTATTTCAAACGGGCGGGCATTGTCCATCGCACCGCTTTTGAAAAAGCGTTTTTCATCAAACACCCCGTAGTTGGGCAGTTT
>QKJH01000060.1 GCA_003250865.1 Alphaproteobacteria bacterium
CTGCGCCAGAACATGGGCTCTTGGGTTGAGTTTACGGATTTCTTCTTCATACACGTTGGAGCGCACGGAATGTTGTGTAGCCAAAAGACCAATTTTTGTCAGTCCGCTGTCGACACAGGTTTCGATCGTCGGCACTACCACGCCTAAAATACGGCGATCAGGGTAATGTGCGGGTAAGTATTGCTGTTGCAATGGACGTAAGGCCGTGGTGCTGGCCGTATTACAGGCCATAATAATCAGATGGCAGTCATGTTGTTTGAACAGGTAATCCACGCAAGATTGGCTATAGGACAAAATGGCATCATGCGAGCGCCCGCCATAAGGTACATGGAGTGTATCCCCCAGATAGACGGTGTCATAGTGCGGCATGGCCTTGGTAATGGCCTGATGGATAACCAACCCGCCCAATCCGGAATCAAAAACGCCGATACGCATGCTATCTTCCCTGTTCAATCAATAATGGAGTGATGGTGTCACAGGCTTTCATCATAATCAAGCCCACAAAAAACAAAACGGCCTACAATCAGGCCGTTTCACGCTATATAATAATGTAGGAAGAATTAGTTGAGGCAGAGTTCCAACAATTTCTGAGCCACTTTGTCTTCCGAAACATTCTGGTTATAATCAATACCGAGCAATTTTTTGTTCAAATCGTTATATTCTTTTTGACGTAAACGAATTTGATCAACCGTCAAACCGACCGGTTTTTTGGTAGTAACATCCGCTGTAGCTTTTTGAATTTCCGTCATAAGATACCCTCTTTACTCTTGTACTTTTAACACGGTGCCGTTTTCGGCTTATTTCCAATTACGTAATATATACATCAAAAAAGGCCTGCAACGCAAGCCTTTTCTTTATAATTGGTTAATTTAAACTTGTCTTTTAGACCGTTTCCGTTGCTTTACCTTTGTTTTTAGCCGTTTTTGTCTTTTTCTTCGAACGCCCTTTGGGGGACGGTTCAATAGCAAAAGACGGCGCATCGTCACGAATCGTTATGGTTACGGTACCGCCATTTTCCAGCTTACCGAACAGCAGTTCTTCGGCCAAAGGCTGTTTAATGTATTTCTGGATAGTACGTGCCAAAGGACGAGCCCCCATCGCACGGTCATAACCTTTGTCGGCCAACCATTCGCGCGCCTTGTTGGTCATTTCCAACGTCACGTTACGGTCGGACAGCTGTTCTTCCAGTTGCATGACCAGCTTATCAACCACGCGCAGGACAACATCCTTGGACAGGTTGGCAAACGGCACGATAGCATCCAAACGGTTGCGAAACTCCGGCGTAAACAGGTTATTGATGGCTTCGGTATCTTCATCCGTGCGGGCTTCACGTTCAAAGCCCAGAGCCGGTTTTTCCATTTGCGAAGCGCCCGCATTGGTCGTCATAATCAAAACAACGTTGCGGAAATCAATGGTTTTACCATTACTGTCGGTGATTTTACCGTAATCCATCATTTGCAGCAGGATATTATAGATATCCGGGTGCGCTTTTTCAATTTCATCCAACAATAGGACGGCGTGCGGGTTCTGATTAACCGCATCGGTCAACATACCGCCCTGATCAAACCCAACATAACCGGGAGGCGCGCCAATCAAGCGTGATACGGCGTGACGCTCCATATATTCGGACATGTCAAAGCGCAGCATCTCAACACCCATGGTCCGAGCCAGCTGGCGGGCAATTTCGGTTTTACCAACGCCTGTCGGGCCCGAGAACAAATAACAGCCAATCGGTTTTTCCATGTCACGCAACCCGGCACGCGAAAGCTTGATGGCCGAGGACAGAACGTCAATGGCTTTATCCTGACCATATACCATGCTCTTAAGGTCTTTTTCCAAATTCTTAAGCGCGCGTTTATCATCGCGACTGACCGTTTGTGATGGAATGCGTGCCATTTTGGCAATCGCTTCTTCAATTTCGTGTGCCGTAATGACTTTCTTGCGCTTATCGGCCGGAATCAGCATTTGCGCTGCCCCTACTTCGTCAATCACGTCAATCGCCTTGTCAGGCAGTTTACGATCACCGATATAGCGAACGGACAATTCGACAGCCGCCTCAAGCGCTTCATCTTCGTATTTGATTTTGTGATAGTTTTCGAAATAGCCTTTCAGACCTTTCAAAATCTTGATGCTGTCTTCGGGGGTCGGTTCGACAACATCGATTTTTTGGAAGCGACGAGCCAACGCACGGTCTTTTTCAAAATGGTTGCGGTATTCTTTGTAAGTTGTCGAGCCAATACAGCGCAGCTTGCCGCGCGACAGAGCCGGTTTCAAAAGGTTCGAGGCATCCATAGCCCCACCCGTGGTCGAACCGGCACCGATAATGGTGTGGATTTCATCGATAAACATGATGGCACCCGGTGTATGCTCCAATTCTTGAATAACGGCTTTCAGACGTTCTTCAAAATCACCGCGGTAACGCGTACCGGCCAGCAAAGCCCCCAAATCCAACGAATAAATAGTGCAATCGTTCAACACTTCCGGCACGTCATTATCAACAATGCGTTTGGCCAGACCTTCGGCAATGGCGGTTTTACCCACACCCGGGTCACCAACATAAAGCGGGTTGTTCTTGGCACGGCGGCATAAAATCTGAATAGTGCGCTCCACCTCGTGTGCGCGGCCGATTAACGTATCAATTTCGCCATCGGCTGCTTTCTTGTTCAAATCCACACAATAGGCGGCCAAGGCATCGCCCTGTTTCATCGGGCCGGTTGTGGCGGAAACAGCGGCGGCTTCTTCGGCCATCGGGCCATCCATCGGCGGCATAGCACCGCTTGCTCCCGACGACGCAGACGACCCCGAACCGCTTGGAGCCTGAGAAAAACCGGGCACTTTAGCAATACCATGAGAAATAAAGTTTACCGCATCAAAGCGGGTCATGTCCTGTTCCTGCAAAAAGAAAACGGCATGGGATTCACGTTCCGAGAACAAGGCCACCAGAACATTGGCACCCGTTACCTCGTCCTTGCCCGAAGATTGGACATGGATGGCCGCGCGTTGTAAAACCCGTTGGAACGAGCTGGTCGGTTTGGCATCCTCCTCCGATTCATGGATGATGCTGGTCAAATCCTGATCAATATAGTTGGTCAAATCATTCTTGAGTTCTTCGACATCAACACCGCACGCTTTTAAAACGGTGATAGCATCGGCATCTTCGGCCATCGAGAGAAGCAAATGTTCCAACGTGGCAAATTCATGTTTACGGGCATTGGCAAGAGCGAGAGCGCGGTGTAGTGTCTGTTCCAAGTGACGTGATAGCATTATTGTATCTTCCCTGCGTTTTTAATCTTTTTCCAATGTACATTGCAAAGGATGTTCATTTTTGCGTGCCAACATCATCACCATATCCAATTTCGTCTCG
>QKJH01000083.1 GCA_003250865.1 Alphaproteobacteria bacterium
TAAAGGCGGCTATCGGCCAGATATACAACATGATAGGGTACCCATAGTCAATTTATGGGAGTCACTATAGCCTGATAAAGTTAGATAAGGCTTAAAAAAGCCCCGCGCTCTCGGCGGGGGCTTTCTTTTTTGTCAGAAATTATCAGGCGGCTTTGCCTTCAATCATTTTCTGGGCTTTTTTGCCTGTTGTAATGGCAATATTGCGCGGTTTCATGCGTTCGGGCACTTCACGAACCAAATCAATATGAAGCATACCGTTAAGCATGGAAGCATCGCTTACGCGTATATAATCGGCCAGTTGGAAACGGCGTTCAAAAGCGCGTCCGGCAATACCGCGATACAGAAATTCGCGTTTTTCGTTATCCTGCGTGGTTCTGGCCGATACCGTCAGAGTGTTGTCTTGGGCGGTGATTTCGATGTCGTTTTCTTCGAAACCTGCTACAGCCATTGAAATCCGGTAATTGTCTTCGGATATTTTTTCAATGTTGTAAGGCGGGTAAGACATCGAGTCCGTTGCCTGATCCAGCGCTGTGTCAATCAGACGGGATAAATGGTCAAAACCGACAGAAGAACGGAAAAGTGGTGTTAAATCAAAACGTGTCATTGTTCGTATCCTTTCTTAAAGCAATACAAAGTAGTTACAGTTTATGGGATAAGAAAAAGACAGGTGAATAAAACACGCGGAGTATATGCCATGTTTTAATAAATTCACGAGTCATATCCTATGCCCTCGTCATAAAAGAGCCCGTATATGGCGCTCTTTGTAACTAGTATATAAGATTATATACCTATTTGTCAAGGGGGTGCAGGAAACCCTTGCTTCGCCCCTATGGAAGGCATATTGTACCGCTTATGAAGAATGTATTGATTGTTATACCTGCGCGTTACGCCTCGACCCGTCTGCCCGGAAAGCCACTTTTGGACAAAACCGGTTGGCCGCTTGTTCGTCATACCTATGAACAGGCTAAAAAGGCAAGTTTGGCATCGCGTGTAGTGGTTGCAACCGACGATGAGCGTATTGCCAAAGCGGTTGAATCTTTTGGTGGCGAAGCCGTTATGACCCGCAATGACCATCCAAGCGGCACGGACAGAATTGCCGAGGTTGTTGCCAAGTTGGGAAGTGATTTTGATATTGTCGTCAATGTCCAAGGTGATGAGCCGGAGATGGAACCGGAGGTGATTGACAAAATCATCCGCCTGCATCAGGTATCGGGTGCCGATGTCAGCACCATGGCCTGTCCCTTCCCGAAAAATAAGAAAGAGGGCAACGGCTCGCCGCATGACCCGGCCTGTGTCAAGGCGGTTCTTGGCAAGGAAATTGATGGTTTGGACGGAGCGCGTTTTGCTTTGTACTTCACCCGCAGCGTAGCGCCGTACCCGCGTGAATCCCGTGGCATTGTCGAAGTTCCTGAAAACTATTATCTGCATCTGGGTATGTATGCCTATTCGCCGGAAAGTCTGCAGGCTTTTGTGTCGTCTCCGCAGGGATTCTTGGAAAAAACGGAAAGTCTGGAACAGTTGCGCGTGCTGGAAAACGGTCAGACCATTGCCGTCGGCTTGATTGACAAAGCGACACCCGGTATTGATACGCCCGAAGATTATACCTGTTTCGTACAACGTTGGAGTGAAAAGCAATGAGCTTTCTTCTCGATAAAACGCTGGAAAAGGATTCGGTATTTATTGCCGACTTGCCGCTTAGCCAGTTGCGTCTTTTAAAAAATGCTTCATGGCCGTGGGTGATGTTGGTGCCACGCCGCAATGATATGCGGGATACCATTGATTTGTCGACGGATGAACAACAACAGTTGATGGACGAGATTGCTCGTGTCAGTTTTGTAATGCGCAGTGTGTTTAAACCACACAAACTTAACGTGGCCAATTTGGGGAATGTGGTTTCGCAATTACATGTCCATATTGTGGCGCGCTTTGAAAATGATCCCGCATGGCCGGGTCCAATTTGGGGAAGTGGCCATAGCAAGGACTATGATGAGCAGGAAAAAATGCGTATCGTTGATGCCTTTAAAAAGGGGCTGGTCTGATGGAAAAACGATGGGGGTTTATTGATTTTGACAACACGATGATGGCTACCGAATCCAAAGCGCTGCCGTCTTTGATAAAACGGTTTAATATCCTGTACGGTAAAAAGTTGAAACAGCCGCTTACTGCTGAACAATACAACAAACTATTTCACGGACAGGCGCGTCAGGACTTGTGCATCGAGTTGAGCAAATTTTATGGCATTCCTGTGTTGTATGAAGAGCTTTACGCCGACCGAGAATGGAATATCATGCAGCTTTATGCCGAAGAAGGTGTTGAAATGGCTCCTAACATCCTTTCTGCTTTTGAAGAGCTGTCGGGCGCAGGCACTGTCTTTTCTTTTGTGTCAAATAATCCTGTGCAGCGTGGGCTTGCCGCCATGCGTTATGCGACTAATCACGAAGGAAATAAACTGGCTTCGTTCTTTGGTACGCGTTTCTTTGAGTCCGGTGATAAACCCAAACCTCTTCCGGATGTTTATTGGCATGCCGTAGCACAGGTCAAAGCTGATGTAAGGCAATCCTTTGCAGTTGAAGACAGCGTAACAGGCATTCGTTCTGCCGTTGCCGCAGGACTTAGAACATATGGTTATGTTGGTCTGTCGGAAAAGTCGAAGGAATTGGCTGAAAAACTTTTGGATTATGGTGCTATTGCCGTGTTTGAAGATTGGAAAGATTTTCCGTCACTAGTCTCTGTTCTCGACTAGATACTCAGAATATCCTTACGATAAATGGTATATAATTCTTCGCCGTAATGTTGTTCACCAACCGGAACAAAATGGTGACGTTGCGGCAATTTGTGTATTTCTTTAGTGAATAGATACACTTCGTCAAACCCCATATTCATGGCCTTGTTCATTAAGGTGTATGATAGCCGATACGCCAGTCCCTTGTTACGGTGCTTGGGTGCAATATATAAACCGCCCAACCACGGCTTTTTATTTTCCCATCCCGGTAAGAATTCATCTTCAAGCAAAGACATGGCGCCAGCCGGTTCCCCATTTTGTGTTAGAGCAATCATATTGATGTTCAGTTTATTCTTGTTACAGCACAGTCCCACGAGCTCTGTAACATAGTCCAAAGACCATTTTTCTATATCACGATGCCATTCTTCCCAATACCAGCGGGCAACGGTTTCAATAAATTCGGGTTTATCGGCAAGATAGTGAATGGTATACATCGCGTTTTCATAATCGTAGTGAAACAGTGTCACAGCATAGCTGTTATAAGTTAAAGAATAAAAAAAGCGGGCATTGCGCCCGCTTTTTCATCGCTATCAAAACCGTTTTTAGTTTTGTTGTTCTTTTTTGCT
>QKJH01000057.1 GCA_003250865.1 Alphaproteobacteria bacterium
TATATTTGTGGTAGAAGCGCGGCTATAGCTTTTGTATAGGTGCATATCCCGTATAGCATTGAAATAGTTCTTTTCCTCGTAATCCGCAAGTCCCAACCAATAACAAGATGTGGCAAAACGGTTTATCATCCGTTCATCAGCACTTCCAGGCTTGATGTCGTCTTTTATGGTGTCAAAGTGACTTATTTCATCACGAAACATTGAAAGCAACTCAATTGCGCTATTATACTGTTTTTCTTTGTAATCAAGAATACCCAAATGCATTTGCGCCAAAAACTTGGCTCCGTCATTGTCACTTTCGTATGCATAGCGCAGATAGTGTCTAGCCTGTTCAAACTGTCCTAAAGACATATACGCCAAGCCAATATACCCCATGGCCGACGGATTACCCGGTTCTTTCTTTTCAGCTTTTTGGTAGATGGAAAGGGCATTTTCATACCGTGACTTGCTGTATTCGTTATGCCCTTGCTCCAATATTTCAGCTATTATTTTATCCATAAGATTTCCCCTCTTACTTCATCGCCAAAACCAACGAATTAACCCGCTGTTTTGCCATTTGCGCAGTAAGATCGTTTCCGTTTTCCAAAATGACATGGGTATAGCTGTCAAGAGCTTTGTGCCGATAAGTACTAATATCATCATAACGATAAAAATACAGGGAATCCGCCATCTCCTGATACATCAGTCCTCTCTGCATGGAAAATTCATGTGCCTCATCAAGCCTTTTTTGTTCATTTTTTAGAATTTTTTCAGCAATATCATGACGCTCTGTGCGACAATAGGCATGAATAAGATAAATAACAGGCAGAATTTCCGCTTCACCAGAAACGTTGCGACGATACATATCCAGATTGATACAGGCAGAAAAATACTGACCGTATTTATAATCCGCCATGCCCCCCAAATAACAGGCCTTTGAGAGCAATTCCTGTTCTATTCTTTGCTTTGGGGAAAAGCTCCCATCATCACTTAGGTTATCAAGAAAAGGAATAACCTCTTCAACACATTCTGATGCACCGAAGTAATCCCCTTCCTGATATTTTATGCTGGCATAATTGATTGTCGCTTCACAGCGTACACGCGGATCATGGGATGACATTCCTTTAGTCAGAAAGTCTTTTGCCTTATCAAATTCCCCAAGAGCCAAATAGGTTTTGCCGATATTCGCCATCAATTCATGGCTACAGCAGCCGTCTCTCAAGGCTTGTTTGTGCAATTCCAAAGCTTTGTCATACTGGCCTAGCAGATAGTATGTTTCAGCAACCAGTGTAGACGGCAATGTTTCTTCCATTTACGCATACTCCAATATAATTTTTGAAATTTACTCAACCACAACCATTATGTCAATTAGTTTTTTAGCAACTTTAACTTTAAATTAGGCAAAAACGAACCATATTAATACACATATTTCATCTTTTTTCGGGGAGATTCCGATGAGCGACAAAACAGCCACCCTTACCAACGACCAGACTGGCCAATCCATAAAACTTAATATCCTAGAGGCCACGGATGGCCCCGATGTGATTGATATTCGTCCGTTATACAAGGAAACGGGCATGTTTACGCACGACCCGGGTTTTACTTCGACCAGCAGCTGCGATTCAAAAATCACCTATATTGACGGTGAAAAGGGTATTTTGCGCTATCGCGGTTATGACATTGGAGAATTGGCCGAGAATTGTACCTTTATGGAGGTGGCTTATCTGTTGATTTACGGTGAACTGCCGAATAAACAGCAAAAAGAATGGTTCGAAAGCGATATTGCCAAACATTCGCTGGTGCATGAGCAAATTCATCACTTCTTCCGTGGTTTCCGACGCGATGCCCATCCGATGGCCGTTATGTGCGGTGCGGTGGGCGGGTTGTCTGCCTTTCATAATGCCGAATGTGAAGGGAGTATGTGTGATATCGTACGTCCCCAGGTCACCCACATGCTGATTGCCAAGGTTGCCACCCTCGCCGCTATGACTTTTAAGTATAATAAGGGCGAACCATTTGTTTATCCGCGCGCCGATTTGCGCTATTCAGAAAACTTCGTCAATATGTGTTTTTCCAATCCTACTGCGGATTATAAAGTATCTCCGACTGTTGCCAGGGCGATGCGCAAACTGTTTATTCTTCATGCTGACCATGAACAAAATGCATCAACATCGACCGTACGTCTATCCGGTTCCTCGGGCGCAAACCCGTTTGCCTGTATTGCCGCTGGCATTGCCTCACTCTGGGGCCCCAGTCATGGCGGTGCCAATCAGGAAGTGTTGGAAATGCTGGCCGAAATCGGCTCGGTTGACCGTATTCCAGAATTTCTGGAACGCGCCAAGGACAAGGACGATCCATTTAAACTGATGGGCTTCGGTCACCGCGTATACCGCAATTATGACCCGCGTGCTTCTGTTATCCGTGAAGATTGTCACAAAATTCTGGACGAGCTTGGAATCCGCGAGGAACCGCGCCTGAAACTGGCCATGGCGCTCGAAAAAATCGCGCTGGAAGATCCGTATTTTGTTGAGCGCAAGCTATTCCCCAATGTCGATTTCTATTCCGGTATTATCCTAAGCGCACTCGGATTCCCACCATCCATGTTTACAGTCTTGTTTGCCGTGGCGCGTACCGTTGGCTGGATTGCCCAATGGAAAGAAATGATTGAAGATCCGGCCATGAAAATCGGCCGTCCGCGTCAGCGTTATATCGGCGAACCGGAACGCAAATTTGTGCCGCTCGATAAACGAAAATAACCGCTATACGGCTGTAAACAGACCGATTTCAAACGGAACGTCCAAAACGGGACCTTTGGGAAACCGTAACAGATTCGGGTTGTTTTCAGCCAAGGTCTGGGGCAACCATGCCCCTCCCAAACCGGCGGCCACCTGTGCAGCCAAAGCCTCGGCCGAAGCACTTTCACACAACGGTTTTTCGGCCATTTCAATGGCTTTGTCGGCCAGCATCCGATCAACAGCACTGCCATAGGCGGTCTGCGGCGAATACATCAACACCGAACCATAGAGCTTTCCCTTAATAACGCCGACATGGTTGGGAATATCCTTATGCACATATAAGGACAACGCGTCCTTTGCCACCGTCTTGATTTGCCATTCATTCGCATCAATATCATTACCCAATATTGGAAGCAGAGCCATCGAGGCACGACCGCTTCGCACCGCCTCCAGACAGCCGCGTACCGAAGCCACCACAAGTGAATATTCACCGATTTTTTCCTGCTGTTTTATCCACTCAGGGAAAAAGCCGATGGCCAGCGTATTGGTGGTATAAATCCGTGTCGAGGCACTGTAATGGCTGGACATGACCTGTAACGCACGCCGCGTATCAATAATATCATCACGCAAAC
>QKJH01000173.1 GCA_003250865.1 Alphaproteobacteria bacterium
CCGACTTTTTCGCCGGTATATTTGGCAATACTGCCTTTAACAGCAGAAATATCTTTTTTACGATTACAAAAAACCAGCGCGTTTTGAATTTTCTCCGCCTTGATGAAGTCCGATACCTTGTGCCGCTTATTCTGTGCAGTTTCCGCAAAGTAAAACTCCTGTGTTACTGTGGTAGCCGTTGAAGAAGGCGGTGTAACGCTGATACGCTTGGGAAAACTCATGAATTTTTGTGCCAGCTTTTCAATCGGAGGCGGCATGGTCGCTGAGAACATCAAAGTTTGACGGATGGCAGGCAATAGTTTGGCTATTCTTTCCAAATCTGGAATAAAGCCCATATCCAACATGCGGTCGGCTTCGTCAATCACGAAAATCTTGATGTCGTTCAAAAGAATGTGGCCGCGTTCAAACAAATCAATCAAACGGCCCGGGGTACAAATCAATACATCAACATTACCGGATAGCACACGTGTCTGTTCGGCCATGGACTCGCCACCCACCAGCAAAACTGTCGAAAGTTTGGTGTATTTGGAGTAATTCTTGAAATTGTCATGGATTTGAGCCGCCAGCTCACGCGTCGGCGAAACCACTAACGAGCGCGGCATCCGCGCTTTGGCCTGTTTATCATGCAAAATTTCAATCATCGGCAGGGTAAAGGAGGCTGTTTTTCCCGTTCCCGTTTGGGCAATACCCAGTACATCTTTGCCCTGAAGAACGTAGGGAATAGCCTGTTCCTGAATGGGAGTAGGGGTGGTATAGCCCATGTCATCAATCGCTTTGATGAGCTTTTCGTGCATACCGAAATCGTTAAAACTACATGTCATGTTTTTTATACATCCAAATCTTTTGCAAATTCTGCGTTGGCCTGAATAAAATCATAGCGAGCTTCGGCCGAGCGACCCATCAGGCGGTCAATCAAATCGTCCGTTTCTTTAAACTTGTTTAGTGTGTCTTCAGCCTCTTTAAGCGTTACGCGCATCAAAGAGCGGTTTGCGGGATCCATTGTTGTTTCTTTCAACTGGGCTGCCGGCATTTCGCCAAGACCTTTAAAGCGGCTGATATCAATTTTACGTTCTTTTTTAAAGTGCTTGTTAATCAGCTCGTCCTTGTGGGCATCATCCAACGCATAAAAAATGGTGCTTCCCTGTGCCAGACGGTACAGAGGGGGAATGGCGATATAAAGACGGCCGTCTTCGATAAGGCCGCGCATTTGCGTATAGAAAAATGTAATCAAAAGCGAAGCAATATGCGCCCCGTCCACGTCAGCATCTGTCATGATAATGACTTTTTCATAGCGCAAATCATCCAAATTGAAATTGCGCCCCAATCCGCATCCCAAAGCAGTTGTTAGATTGGCAATTTCCTGATTGGCCATCAGTTTGTTGGCGCTGGCACTGGCCACGTTCAAAATTTTACCACGCAAAGGGAGGATGGCCTGTGTCGCACGGTTACGTGCCTGTTTGGCGCTACCACCGGCGGAGTCCCCTTCGACGATAAAGATTTCAGTATCTTCGGCCGAGTTTTGTGAACAATCGGCCAGTTTGCCCGGAAGGCGTAGTTTACGGGTAGCCGTTTTACGCAAAGTGTTTTTCTGGGTACGTTTACGCTGGCGTTCTTCGGCACGTTCAATAACCCGCTCAATCAGCTTCTTGCTTTCAATCGGGTTGGAGGCCAGCCATAAGTCAAACGGGTCACGCAAAGCGTTCTCAATCAGGCGTGTGGCTTCGCGGCTGGTCAGTTTTTCTTTGGTCTGTCCCTGAAACTGGGGCTGGGGAATAAAGGCGGACAATACCACCATCGCCCCATTGACAATATCTTCACCGGTAATCTTTGTAATATTCTTTTCACCAATCATTTCACCATAGGAGCGCAACCCGCGAATAAGAGCAGCCCTGAAGCCGCTTTCATGTGTGCCGCCTTCGATGGTTGGAATGGTATTACAATAGGTATGGATAAAGCCTTCTTCGTCATAGGGCCATATTACCGCCCATTCTACTTTACCTTTACTGTCGGTAAAATCGACACTGCCTGAAAAACAACCGTTAATCAGCATTTCCCGATCGCCTTTTTGCGCCTCTAGAAAGTCAACCAGACCATGCGGGAAGGAAATGCGTTCCTCGCTCGGAACATCGGAACCTTCGGGAATGATGGACGGGGCACATGTCCAGCGGATTTCAACACCACGGAACAGATAAGCTTTGGAACGTGCCATTTTGTACAGTTGAACGGGCGAGAATTTACAGCCTTTGTCAAAAATGGTCATATCCGGATAAAACAGAATGTGTGTACCGCGACGGTTATTGATACTGCCCAAATCTTCCAGTTTGCTTTGCGGAATACCGCGCGAATATTCCTGACGATAAAGCTGTTTGTCACGGGCAATCTCTACCACCAGCTTTTCCGTCAAGGCGTTGACCACCGAAATACCCACCCCGTGCAAGCCGCCGGACGTGTTATAGGATTTATTGGTAAATTTACCGCCGGAGTGAAGCATGGTCAGAATGACTTCGAGAGCCGATTTGTCGGGGTATTTCGGATGCCGTTCCACCGGAATGCCGCGGCCGTTATCCCGTATCCAGATACCGCCATCTTCCAAAAGTTCGATTTCAATGCGGCTGGCATGGCCGGCCACAGCCTCATCCATAGAGTTATCAAGTACCTCGGCAACCAAATGATGAAGCGCACGGTTATCTGTTCCGCCAATATACATGCCCGGTCTCAGACGTACCGGCTCCAACCCTTCCAAGACCTCGATGTCGTGGGCGGTATAGTTTTCACTGGTTTTCGAATTGGCGGTAGCGGATAGCAAATCACTCATGGTTGGTAAATTACTCGTTCTTTTGTTGTTTTTCTTTGTATCATATAGATTTCTTTAATATGCTCTGGCTAAGATAGCCATAATTGCCTTAATTGTGAAGACATATTTATGTTTTTCACGTCGTGTGTGACAATTTAACAGGAAAAAATGCCATGAATGACGTTTCCAATCCACAACAAACACCGCCCATGAAAAAGGCCAAAAGCAAACTGGCTTCGTTGTCGGCTGAACAATATATCTATCTGTTATGCGGCGTCGGAGTTGTTGTATACGGTTTGTGGATGTGGATTGCTTCCCTTAACCATAGGAACAATTCAAATGATGTACAAAACATAATCGTGGCCGTTGACCAAAAGGGAGATAACGCCAAAGCGGTTGAAGAAGAAAAACGTAAAATCTTCGCACGCGTTTACAAGGATGTGCCGCTACCGGATGGTTCCAAAATGACGGAAAACGACAGAGCTGAAAAGCTGGAAAAAATTAGCGAAACACCATACGGATACGAGGATTTCGGCTATTCC